>NZ_JAUBPE010000014.1:6085-92593 GCF_036700565.1 Microcoleus pseudofavosus SVA1_A4 | reverse complement strand
ATTTTAGATTTTAGATTTACTCCACAGATGAATCTGGGAGATTGAACTTTAGTCTAAAATCTAAAATTTTTGGTTCTCCACCACTTAAGTCGATTTTAGATTTTAGATTTTAGATTTTAGATTTACTCCACAGATGAATCTGGGAGATTGAACTTTAGTCTAAAATCTAAAATTTTTGGTTCTGCACCACTTAAGTCGGGGGCTTATCTGCGTTTTTTGACCCGTCAAAAAAATCTATTGTTGAATACCCGTTCTGCGGTTTGAACCGTGAGATTTTTGAGTAAGCCGACCATCGACAACCAGCCGAGCGGTCGAAATTAATCGCTAAAGTTGGTTCATGCCCCGCTCCTGCAGGTTTGGCGCTAGATTTAGCCTGTGAATGTACAAAAAGGCTTAAAGTCTTGAACAGAAGCAATTTTCACCCAGCCCGCGTTGCTGGTTGACAAGCGCGGCGAGCGACTAAAGCGCTCAAGCCGCTGCGGCTTCTATAACAAGCAATTATAGCGTGAAACGACACATCCCGATCGAGAGCCGAAGGTGAAATATTCCACCACAGCTCCCCTATTTTAACCATAACCCAGGATTAGCTGACTGCGCTGAACCTGCAAAAGCTGAATTTCCTGCTGGCTGACTTGTTCGAGCATGAAAACAATATGTTCTGGCTTGAGCAAGTTGCCGTCGTTGCGACAACTGCCGGTAAAGCGCAAGACGGCTCTACCTTCGGATGTACCACCAGAGGCAGATGCGCTGCTTTCTGGTTTCTGCTCTACAAGTTCTAGTTTGTGCAGCCGATCGCGCAAATTGACATCCTGAGTCTTTCCCGACTTAGTAGTGTGCACCCGCCAAAAAGCCTCTGTTTGGGCGATCGTCTTGACCCACTCTTCCCAGTTGGCAACGGTCGCGACGGAGACAGCCGCAGAATTCTCCCGGTCTAATTCGCCATTTTCTGCCAACGAGCCCGCTACAGCCACAGTAATCAGGTACTCCGCTGCTTCCAACAACTGATTAGCAGAAGGAGCTTTGAGATCGATCGGCTCAACCTTGTAAATCGGAATATTTTCCGGCAGCTTAGCCACCAACTTTTCCCGAAAACTCTCAGCATCGATCGGCTCAGTCAGCTCAAAGTCGGCAATTTCTCCAGTGCTGGTAACGCCCAGAGGCAGGGCATTTGCCAGAGAAATCCGAGGACTCGGGTGGAAGCCGCCGGTAAACGAAATCGGCAAATCGGCTCGGCGAACTACTCGATCGAACAATCGGAGCAAATCCAAATGACCCACCAAAGCCATATCGCCCACCTTCCCGAACCAAACCCGCAAACGCTGTTTCCGCTCTGTATTCGGCACAAATTCGCCAGCAAACTCGGGAATTGGCAGGGCATCCACAACCACATTGTGTCCGAAATCAGTGCCGCAAACCCCGCAGCGCGAACACCCTTCAAAGGAACAGTCGGGAACCGTCGCTGCTTCTAAAGCCTTTTGCAAGTCAATTTTCAGCCAGTTTTTGTCGATCCCCGTGTCTAAGTGATCCCAAGGTAAAGGTTGATCTAGGGAGAGGGGGAGAGTGGGGGAGAGGGGGAGAGTGGGGGAGGGGGAGAGGGGGAGAGGGGGAGAATTGGGAAAATCTTCCTTGATTTCTCTTCCTTCTGGCTTCTTCCTTCTGGATTCTTCCTTCTCCTCTTCCTTCTCAAAAAGATTCCACTCGCCGCTTTCAACTTGGCGGTATTTCCAGCTAAGGCCCGATTCATCGATCGCCTGAGTCCAAGCTTTGTAAGCCCGATCCAAACTTTCCCACCACGCATCCATACCCGCGCCAAGTTCCCAAGCGCGGCGGACTACAGCAGCCAAACGCCGATCGCCCCGTCCGACAAAATCCTCCATTGCCGAAATCCGCACATCTGTGTAATTCACTTTTACGCCCCTCATCCCCCGAAATTCGCCCTTCAAGAGTCTTTGCTTGCGGGAAAACTCAGCAGTAGAAACCGAGTGCCACTGAAAAGGAGTGTGAGGCTTAGGCGTAAAATTAGAAATTGTCAAGTTAAAATTCAGTCCCCGCCGGCCATCGAGTCTGCATTCCCGGTGCAGCCAGCGGACTGTTTCGGCGATGCCCAGAACATCAAAATCTGTTTCCCCGGGCAAACCGATCATAAAATACAGCTTGATTTTATCCCAGCCGCGATCGACCGCAGTTTTGACACCCCGGAGCAATTCTTCGTTTGTCAAACCTTTGTTAACGATATCGCGCATCCGCTGCGTACCAGCTTCCGGGGCAAAAGTCAAACCGCTTTGCCGCGTGCCGCCGAGAATGTCGGCAATGTTATCGTCAAATCTGTCAACCCGCTGGCTGGGTAGAGACAGAGAGATATTTTTATCTTTCAGGCGGTTTTTGATTTCCATCCCGACTGCTGGGAGTGCCAGATAGTCGGAACAACTCAGGGAAAGCAGGGAAAATTCGCTGTGCCCGGTGGCTTTCATCCCAAGTTCGATCGCCTCTACGACTTGCTGGGGTTCGACATCGCGCGCGGGGCGAGTCAGCATTCCCGGCTGACAGAAGCGGCAGCCGCGGGTGCATCCCCGGCGGATTTCTACTGTCAGTCTGTCGTGTACTGTCTCGACGTAGGGAACTAGCCCGATCGAATAAGCTGGGATGGGGGTCGCCACGCGGCGCAGAATTCGATCGGGAACTTGCGGGCGGTTGGGGTGAACAGAACCGTCGGCCGCCATATCGTAAAATTGCGGGACGTAGACACCGGGAATTTGCGCTAAATCCAGCAGCAATGCTTCTCGGCTCAAATTATTAGTTTTGCCTTCTGCCAAAATCAAGCCAATTTCCGGCAGCAATTCTTCTCCATCTCCCAAAGCAATGAAGTCAAAAAAGTCAGCGTAGGGTTCGGGGTTGGAAGTTGCCGTTTGCCCGCCAGCAAAAATCAGCGGCATTTGACCGTTTTGGTCATTTGTCGCTCTTTCTTTCCAAGTTAGGGGAATGCCGGCCAAATCCAGCATTTCCAGAATGTTTGTTGCTCCGAGTTCGTAGCTGAGGCTGAAGCCCAGAATATCAAATTCTGTGAGCGATCGCCTGGATTCTACGGCAAACAGGGGAGTTTTGGTCGTTAGCGCAGCCCTCGGAGAGGATCGCAGTTTTGCTGCCAAGTCTGGTGCGGGCAAATAAGCTCGATCGCACAACTGTCTCGGCAAAGCGTTCAAAATGTTGTAAAGGATGATGTGTCCCAGATTGGAAGCACCAACTTCATACAATTCTGGGTAGGTGAGCACCCAGCGCACAGACGCCCCATCCCAAGGCTTGCGCGCAGCCCCCAACTCGTTTCCCAGATAACGAGCAGGCTGATTAATTTCTGCTGTAAGTAATTCTTCGACTTTTACTGCCACGGCTCGACTCGCTAAATATTTGCGACTCTTAAGCAGCCTACCTTAAAATCTGCCAACACGCCAACGACAGTCCTCTGTGTTTTCGGGCATTTAACCGAATTTGCTGTGTTTTGTTGCTTGTTTTCGCCTTCTTAGCAGCCTCTACCTGTGTTGTTTTGCGCAGGAGTTTTCGGCTTCAAAGCTATCGACGTTTTCAAATATCTCAAAAACTCGATCGAGTTGACTGAGTTCCAGAACCATCCTAATCCCGGCGGATACCGAGCAAATACTAAACCTGCGCTTCATTTTTTTCGCCTGCTTGAGGCCCGAAACCAATGCCATCAAACCGGCACTGTCAATAAATGTTACTTCGCCAAAATCTACGAGTACCGCTACAACCCCGGGGGCTGCAATTGCTGTCGTTAGTTGCTGTCGGAATTCTCCGGCTGTGGCTGCATTCAGGTGGTCTAGGGGTCGAATCACTGTAATTGGTCGATCGGCAAGAAGTGTCTGCATATATCAAACCTATGGTTGCTGCGTATTTTCAACTACTGTGCTAGAAGAAGGTTGTAAGCCTAAACCTACTTGATACCTCCGAGCCTAACTTGCTCTGAGGGAAACCGACCAGTTGTTTTCAGTATATTTACTGAATCTTTATTTATTAACTCTTTTTTATGAAATTTTCCGCAAGATTTGGGGAGGAAACGTAAGCTACTATACTATTTTTTATTTAGGCCAGCTTTCCGCAAGTTTTGGTAACTGTAAAAATTGCGATCGATCTTGTCCTAGCTGTTAGGTTAAAATGAACAATGTAATTGAAATCACTTATGAGTTCTGATTTAGATCACGCGCGCGATCGACCTTTCGGATGATAATTGAGCTGTACGGAGTTCTCCGAGCTACTATGCAAGCAACTTATCCTATTCGTCATCTTGTAGAAAAAGCCCTCTACATTAAGCAGTTAACGCCTGACATTGAAAACGAAATCAACTGCGAGCTCACCCGTTTGGGCTACATCTCGGATATTGATTATGAGGCTTTAGAGTTATTAATGGATGAAATGGATGCCGGCCGGGTGCAATTGGTATCTAGCCGTCGATAGTTGGAACCGGGCGGCCAGTCCAAATCAAACAGCGAAACAAAATCCTTGCACGGCGGGAAATAGACGAGTGCTAGAAGCATTGACGGCACGGTATTTTTCTGATGAAGCACCGATTTGCTGAACTTGATATTTGAGCAGATACAGTTAAGGACGATCGTCCCTGCACCTCATACCATTTTAGATTTTAGATGGGGAATACTGATGACTATCAGGGTTTGGAGCGCGGGCCAACAGTTGCATTCTTTTTTGAAACTGCTACCAGTATCAAAAACTACCAATTGTGACCTCAATTAAATATATAACTTTTGGGGATTGACAAATTAGCTCTATTTGTAAATTAGAGCAACCGCCAAGACGGTTAGGACATTCTTAATCGCTGAAAGCATTGCTGTTACTGCTTATTCACATCGATCTTCTTCCGACTTCCATCGGACTTCTGCTATATACTAAAAAAAACGTTTGTCGGCAGGACTATCCGATCGCTCGAATCCAAGAAAATTGCTTTGTAGTTAGGATTTCCGTCCTCAAAGTTGGCAAACAAAGTCAATCTAAAATCTCAAATCTAAAATCGTTCGATCTCCTCGCCAAAGTTGCCACCACCGCCACCAACTCAGCAGGATCGATCGGCTTGGACACGTGAATTTGAAAACCCTGCCGCAGCGCCCGCACCCGTTCCTCTACCCTACTGCGAGCCGTGAACGCCACCGCCGGAATTTCCCTGTCCACCACCAGCGATCGCACTTGCCGGAGCAGAGCTTCTCCATCTTCCGCCTGCATCCCAATATCGATCGCCAACACATCTGGATTCAGCCTTGCAATCGCCTCCAGGGCTTCCATTTCTGAGGCAGCAGTCTCCACCTCGGCCCCGCAATCTTCCAGCACTGTACGCGCAAAATCCAGGGAATCCCCGTCGAGATTGACCACCAACACCCGCACAGCAGAAAGGTTGGTACTGACAAAAGACTCATTTGCAGGGGATCGCGCCTTCCTTTGTCGAATCGCCAACTCGGACCCGGAAACTGAAAATCCGTCGCCATGAAACTGTTGAATTGGCAATCTCACCAAAAACCTCGCTCCTTGTCCCTTCCCGGCCGATTCGGCTTGCACCGTCCCCCCGTGCATTTCCACAAAATGGCGCACTAGGGCCAAACCCAAACCCAATCCGTTGTAAGGTCGCGTTGTAGAGCTGTCAGCTTGGGTGAACCGCTCGAAAACGTGCGGCAAAAACTCTGCCGCAATCCCTTCTCCCGTGTCGCTGACTGAGATTTCCACACTAGACAAATTTTCGATTCTGGCCGATTGCACGGGGGCCCGAGTCCCCTCCACCTTCCGCAGCGCCACCCTCACCTGTCCGCCATCAGGAGTAAACTTAACCGCATTCGACAGCAAATTCCACGCCACCTGCTGCAAGCGGCCGGAATCGCCCAAAATCCGCCCCGCAGTTTGGTCGAAATCCGTCACAATTTCAATATTTTTTGCCGCAATAGCGGGCGCGAGAGTATCGAGCGCAGCTTCAACAGTCGAAATCAAATCCACCCACCGCAAATTCAGCGACAGTTGGCCGGTAATAATCTGCGACACGTCCAACAAATCCTCGATCAGAGTTGCCAGCGATCGCGTATTGCGGTCGATCGTGGAGAGAGCCCCAACAGTCGTTTTTTGGTCAAACTTCCGGTTTCGCAGCAGTTGCGTCCATCCCAGCATCGCATTCAGCGGCGTCCGCAATTCGTGGGACAAAGTTCCCAGAAACTCGTCTTTAATTCGGTTCGCCCGCGCCAATTCCAAGGCTCGATCGTGCAGTTCTATTTCCAACTGCTTGCGAACCGTCAAATCGAGAACAAAAGCCGCAGCTTCTTGCCGCTTTTCCCCCAACAAAACATATCCGATCAGCACCGGAATCCGGCTGCCATCTGGTCTCCGGTATTCCTTTTCGTAGGGAGCGCAAACGCCCTTTGCCTTTGCCTCGGCGATGCCGATATCGTCCTGCGGTAGGGACTCCGGCGGTGTAATGTCAATCCAGCGAAGTTCCCCGCGCTGCAACTGTTCCCGCGTGTAGCCCACCATCCGCAAAAATTCGTCGTTAGCATCGCTGATGCCGCCGTCAACATCGCTGAAGAGAATTCCGATCAAGTTAGATTCTGCTAACATTCTCAGCTTTTCTTCGCTAGCTTTGAGTGCAACTTCTGCTTGCTTGCGATCGCTAACGTCTTGGATGTAAGCTGACAAACCAGAATCGGAAGGATAACAGCGCACCTTCAACCACTTATTCCATAACGGCACGAATTCTTCATACTCGATCGTTACCTTTTCTGCTAATGCTTTTGCAGCCATTTTGTAAGATGGGAAATCGACAGCCCAGGGCAATATATCCCAAACATTTTTACCTATCAGTTCCGCTTGTGACTTGCCGAAAAGCTCAATAGCTTTGTGGTTGACATAGGTGAAGTTCCACGTTGAATCCACCGCTATAAAAGCGTCGGTAATGCTTTCGAGAATGTTAGTAATTCGATCGTTTGCCGATTGCAGCGCTTTCGCTGTCTCTTCTGCTTGCTTGCGAGCCGCTTGTTCGCGGGACAAAGCAGCAGCGCGTTCTTGTTCTGCCTGTTTTCGATCGCTAATATCGATGTAAGAACCGATGTAACCTGCAAAAGTGCGATCGGGCCTGTAGCGGGGTACGCCCGTACCCAAAACCCAGCGGTACTCGCCGTCATAGCGTCTCAGGCGGTATTCCATGCGGTACTCGGTGCGGGCGTCGAAGGCTTTTTGGTAAATATCCAGACATTCTGGCAAGTCATCGGGGTGCAAGCTTTCCATCCAACCCCTGCCCATTTCTTGCGCCAAAGTTCTACCGGTAAACTCCAGCCAAACTTTGTTAAAGTAATCGCCAAGTTGGTCAGTGTCCGACATCCAAATCATTACCGGCGCGGTATCTGCCATAATCCGAAATCTCGCTTCGCTCTCCTGCTGCTGTGCTTCGGCTTGCTTGCGATCGCTCCGTTCTTGAACTTCCCGCAGGGCCCGCTGAATCGACGGCACCAGGCGTATCAAACGGCGTTTGAGAACGTAATCAGTAGCGCCGCTTTTGAGAGTTTCGATCGCCACTTCCTCGCCCAAAGTAGCCGACACAAAAATAAACGGCACTCCCGGACAAGTAGCGCGGGCGATTGAGAGCGCCGCTATCCCGTTAAAACAAGGCAGCATATAATCCGCCAAAATAATGTCATAACAGTGTTTTTCCAGTGCGGCGACAAAATCTTCCCGAGTTTCCACACACAGCAGAGAAAATTCCAGCCCGCCATCAACTAGATAAGCCTCGATCAGTTCGGCATCCAGCGGACTGTCTTCTACTAAGAGGATATTGAGCTTTTTCACAAAAATTCCTTAATATGTTTTACTTAAGTTTTTACTCAAAATCCATTGAATACTTCCATTATTTACTTATATTTATGTATCCAATGCAGGGAAACACAGGCATCTATCCCAAGATGGAGCTTTGCGAACTCGCTCTAATACCATTTCTCCAAAGTTATGCAACAGTATGGAGATCCCCCTAAATCCCCCTTAAAAAGGGGGACTTTGATTAACTCTTGTCCCCCCCTTTTTAAGGGGGGCTAGGGGGATCTCAATTGTTGCATTCTTTTTTAAAATTGGTATAATTCAGAAACCCGATTTCTTTAAAAAACCGGGTTTTTCATCACAACAGACAATTTAAATGGGTTAGTCTTGGACGCGCAAAAATCCGGTTTCTACGCAACGTACTTAGCCGTACCCTTACGGTAGCTAAGTATGTATTTGTTGTCAAGATTTGTCCATCTAATTTTTAATGACAGGCTAAGCGATCGACACAATACTAGCTCGATCGTAAGGCAATCTGTTAGTCGGCAAAACCTCCAGATTAATTTGCAGCGAATCCAAAGCCGGATTTTCGGCTAGGAGCTTTTGCGTCAAACTCTTATTAAGAATTTCCCAGAAATCCGTTTCATTTGGGTAATTAGTTAAGAAATTGTCGATGCTGTTATAAATCGGCACAAAGTCGGGATATTCATCCTGCGTAATTCCTGGTTTGTACTGATATTTGACATCAATATTGAGGTTATTCAAACCCTGGTGCTCTATGGAGTAATTAGGAATATTGAAATCCCACGCTTCGCCTAATTTACCATCTTGAGTGCGAGTCACTGTACTGCTGCGATCGTAAGGCAATCGATTCGTCGGTAAAACATCCAAATTAACCGTCACAGACGAAATTGCCGGATTGTCGGCAAGCACTTTTTCGGTCAGATTTTTGTTAACAATTTCCCAAAAATCAGTTTCGTTCGGGTAGTTAACTAAAAGATTGTCAATGCTCTTGTAAATCGGCACAAAATCAGGATACTGATAATTTTGAATCCCGTCTTTGTACTGATAATTTACATCAATATTCAGGTTGTTTAACCCTTGATGATTAATTGGGTAATTTGCCAGTGTAAAATTCCACTTCTGCGTCAGTTGAGCATCGGACGGAAAGAAAGCAATTCCTACTGGACGCTGTAGCTTGCTGTCGGGAGGGACAAAAATAGAACTGTTACTCGACCCAGGATTTCCCGATATTGGCAGCGGTTCGTCAGTCTTGCCACTGTACCGCAAAACAGCGCCGGCACCGTTAGCATTGGCGCGGTTGTCAAAGCCAACTGCAAACAAATTGCCGATCGGCGAAAAAGCCAAACTACCCACATAATTGCTACTGGGCGAAGTATCAGTATAATTGGTAGATAAAACCTTGACCAATTCCCCACTTGTTAAATTGTAGCGCCTGATATCGTTAGCAAAATCGCTCACATAAAGGTCGCCGTCAGCGGGCCCGATTGCCATTCCCAAAAGACTTGCAAATCCCTGACTCCGAGGCGAAGGATCGGGCGAAGCAAAGATACTGAACTGCCCCGTTTGCGGGTTGTAACGCAGCACCTGACTGGGGAAACTTGCGCTAAAATCAGCTTGACCCTCGCGAGCAACACTCCCCTCCGTTGTCACGTACAAATTGCCGTCAGGAGCAAACAGTAAACCGTTCGGGCCATTCAACCCTCCCGCTTGCTGATTTCCCGAAGCAAATACATCAATAAACTGTCCTGTTTTGCCGTTGTATCGGAGAATTTTGTCGCTCAAAAAACTGCTGACATAAAAATTACCGTCAGGGCCAAAAGCTAAACCGTAAGGACGAAACAATCCGCCAGTTTCATCGGCCGCCGTATTCGGATTATCAGCGACAAACTTGTCAATAAATGCGCCCGTAATTCCGTCATACCGCAATACCGCAGATGCTGTCTGTTCTCCCGAATTTCCGGGCTTGTCGCCGCTAGCAACGTAAATGTCCGACTTACCATCGCCATTGCCATCTGGCCCAAAAACGATCGTATCTGGATTGGACAAACCACCGCTTCCGAGTGGAATAAATTCGCCTAGATAATTGCCGGTATTGCCGTCAAACCGAAGTACATTATTTCCTCTGGTATTGCCAACGAGGAAAGTTCCTTGAGGATTGCTGGGTTGAGTGCGAGTAACTTTGCTGGTGCGGTTGTAGGGCAAGCTTTGGCTTGGCAAAACGTTGAAATCGATCTTAATTGCCGCCAAGGCAGGATTTTCGTTGAGGATATTTTGAGTCAAGTTGTTATTGACAATTTCCCAAAAATCTGTTTCGTTCGGATACTCGGTTAAAAAGTTATCAATGCTTTTATAAATTGGCACAAAATCGGGATATTCTTGTTGCGTAATTCCTGGCTTATACTGGTAATTGACATCGAGATTGAGCTTGTTCAATCCTTGGTGATTGATTGCGTAGTCTTTGACTGAAAAATTCCAATCTTCTGTGATTTTGCCCGATTGACTGCGGAAAACTGTACTGGCGCGATCGTAGGGCAATATCTCCGTTGGCAAAACTTCAAGTTGAATCGTAACATCTGTCAGTACCGAATTTTCATTTAGCACCTTTTCGGTCAAATTTTTGTTAAGAATTTCCCAAAAGTCTGTTTCGTTCGGGTAGTTAACTAGGAAGTTATCAATACTTTTGTAAATTGGCACAAAATCTGGATACTCGTTTTGGGTAATTCCCGGTTTTAAGTCGTAACCAACTTTGATGTTTAGGGTGTTTAAACCTTGGTGGTCGATGGTATAATCTTTAAAGTCAAAAGCCCATTTTTCTGAAGGTAATAGGGAAGAAGTTCGGGATTGCGCGAGTTCTGGCCCGCCACTACTATCACCCACAGCATCGTTAACAGCAAAATCCATCCCTGTCAGTTCGTCTCTCTGAACTTGACTGGAGATATCGGTCTGGGATTTTAGACTACTATCAAATTTAAGATTGTCGTCTGCTGACGATTGGAGGCCGAAGTCGGTGAATGGCTCAAAAAGGTCGTTAGCGAAGCCCTCGTAGAGGATCGCACTATTAGTCGCAGCCGCAGCCAAATCTGGTTTTTGAGTGAAAGTGCTGGTATCAAATAAACCATTGGTATCGCCGACGGCAATTTTGCCGATCCGATTTAAGCGATCGAACTTACTGCCAAATAAGTCTAGTATTTCCGCTGAAACACCCGCCACATTTCCCTGAATCTGGTTTTCTTCAAACAGTCCTGCTGTCTTAAACATAAGCTATTTTTTTTGATACTCCCGCCACCGGAAATGAATTTGACTATATTTTACAGTTTTTCAAAAAATAGTCAAATAGTCTAAAAAGTACCTTATATTTTACAAAAATTAAACTTAAAATCTGTATATTTTACAAAAATTAAACCTAAAATCTGTCACTTTTCTAAATCACAGCCCTTTCGGCTTGTTCCGCAAAAATTTGATTTTCCCGCCAGGGGTGGGCGCGATCGCGGTACGATCGCCACGGATCTTGTTCTAAGCTGTTCTGCATTTATTAAACTGCATATAGCGGTTCTCAAAAAAGTGAGGTATGCCCTATGCCCTATGCCCTATGCCCTATGCCCTATGCCCTATGCCCTATGCCCAGTCGTACCTCATCTTTCTGAGAAAGGCTATATTTCAATGCCGTATTCCCCAGCCGTCAACTCCTCTCCCCATCAGACCTTCTCCCCCTCTCCCCCTCGAACACAATAGACAATCTAGGATGGTGCAGCAGAGACGCCCACCGTAAAAACTCATGTGTGGAAGAAGCCCAAAAGCCCTTTACAGGAAACGCCCCGACTCCCGCAGCCTCAACGCTGCTGTGAGCTTATTTGTTAAGTCCGAGCTAAATTGTCTTAAAATATACAATAGGGTAAAGTGTTTCAGGGATCGCGCATATTTTTAAAGACAGCCACTAATTTGCAATAATTCTTTACAATACAAGTACAGCACAACAAGTTACTACCACCTAACTCTTCCCTGAAGAAAGGGCGCCCAAAGGTCGGATAGAAGACAATAAAAATGGTGACTTTCACTCTTCGCCCGTGCAGTTTCTTTAGTCTCAGGTTTGTTCACGTTATTTGCAGCCAGTTACGAGGAGATTTGACCCGCCGTGCTCCAACGCATCAAACAAGACTTAAAAAACGACCTAATCGCAGGTCTGCTGGTAGTGATCCCCTTAGCTACCACCATCTGGCTGACAATCACCGTCGCCAGTTGGGTCATCAATTTTCTCACCAAAATTCCCAAGCAGATCAACCCTTTTGACGGACTCAACCCGATTTTGGTAAATCTGCTGAATCTCTTAGTAGGGCTGGCTGTACCCCTGCTGAGCATTACAATCATCGGTTTGATGGCCCGCAATATCTTTGGAAGATGGTTGCTAGACTTGGGCGAACGCCTGTTGCAGGCAATTCCGCTAGCGGGTTCGGTTTACAAAACCCTCAAACAACTGCTGGGAACTATCCTCAAGTCCAATGACAAGTTTCGCCGGGTGGTGTTAGTAGAGTATCCCCGGCGGGGAATCTGGACTTTGGCTTTTGTGACCGGTACGATCGAGAGTAACGATATTCCGCCTCATTTGTCCGGCGAAAGCCCGATCGGCATTTTCATCCCCACCACTCCCAATCCCACCACCGGATGGTACGCTATAGTCCCGGAGGCAGATGTAGTCACTTTGTCAATGTCGATCGAAGATGCCTTTAAAGTCATCATCTCCGGCGGCATCGTCAACCCCAACAACTCAGTTGCAGTCACCAACGACAAACCCCCGGGCAAAACACTCGAACCCTTGGTATCCGAATCAAGATACCAGCCTGTCCCAGTGGAAGAAGATTAAAACAAGACATCAATCTGTAGGGTAAGGTTTAGCGGGTTGGAAACTCTAAACTTTCCCAATAACAGATAATATTTGTCCAAAACCTGCCCTGAAACAATCGTGACTGAGGGCGGGTTTTTTACGAGTTTTTCTGGTGAACTACCACACATCAACTGCTACGCAGTATGATCTGGGCTTCCCAATTCAAGGGCAACCGCCTCTACAGCAGTAGACTTTCGCCCATACTGTTTTGGTCTTACATTGCCTCCAAGGGTAGTAACGCTGGTTCCCAACGCCAATATCCGTAAGCCTTCGTTTCTAATGTTGATAGCCGCATTTATGTCTCTATCGTGTCGCGATTGGCAGTGGGGACAGTTAAATTCACGGACTGATAGATCCATTTTTGGTATTGGCAACAAAGTATTTGAGCAAAGATGTGACGAAGGGAAAAATCTACCTACTTCTAGGTAAACTTTGCCTTCTGCCTCTGCTTTGTACTTGAGCATAGTGCAGAACATCCCCCAACTAGCATCACTTATTGCTTTGGCTAGATTGGGATTCTTGACCATGTTCTTTACTGCCAGATTTTCGACAACAATAACTTGGTTTTCGTTGACTATCTTACGGGATAGTTTATGTCGGAAATCTTCACGCACTCTGGCTATTTTTGAATGCACCTTGGCAACAGCCCGTTTAGCTTTGCGACGTTTGTTAGTCGTCTTATCCTTTTTACGAGATAGCTGACGCTGTTTGCGTTTGAGGTTGCGTTCGTGTTTCTTGATATGTCTGGGATTTTGATACTTTGAGCCGTTAGATGTGACAGCAAAATCAACCAGTCCCAAGTCTATGCCGATGGCTTTACCCTCTTCACTGGCTGTCGGTGACTCCTGCCCATCCTCCATTAACAAGGAAGCGTAATAACGACCGTCAGGCATTCTAGACACCGTGACAGTTCTTAATTTGCCAACAGTATCACGATGAATTTTGGCTTTTACGATGCCAAGATTTCCAGGGAACTTAATCGAGGATTTACTCAGAATTTTGACGTTCTGAGGATACTGCATTGATTGTCTACCCTGACGCTTTTTGAATGTAGGGTACTGTGCTCGACCATCAAAGAAATTGATAAAAGCTTGAGACAGATTCAGACAAGAAGATTGGAGGCATTGGGAATAGCATTCTTTGAGCCACTCATAATCCTTTTTCCAAACTGGTATCTGTTTCTTCATTGTTAAGGCAGAGATACCCTTGCCAGTTTCCTTGTAGGCCTGGGACATGGTAGCAAGAGACTGATTCCACACCCAACGAACACAGCCAAAGGCCCCGGCCAAATGACTTTGTTGTTTTTTGCTGGGATAGATTCTGACCTTGACCACCTTTAACACAATGTTTTTACCACAGTTGTCATAACCATGATAACATTGAGCCAGCGATAGAGCAATGGATTTGCGATGCCTGCTCGCGCTTCGACTTCGCGGTTCCTGAGCGAAGTCGAAGGGCAGGATAAACTCCGTCGAAGGCTTCGTTTTTTCATACACCGCCTCAATCAAAGAGAGAATCGTTTTTAAATTTATTTGGCGGTGCAATTGTCAACTCACTCGACTCTCATCCCCAGGCTAAGTCGAGTACGACTATACTGTGGGGATTCCCGTCTGCCTAGCTAAAGTCCAAGTCTATGCTCTCAAAGAGCGCCTAGCAATCTCAACAATTCCTAAATTCCTAAATTCCCAATTCCTATCTAAAAACTATGAAAAAAGCCCGCGAAACAGCACGCGAACTCGCACTCCTCGGCATCAGCCAACTGCCGGCGAATCCAGAACTCTTAGAAGCCAAGAAACTCCAAGATGTCGTCCTCGCCGCCATCCGCACCCTGACAGCAGAAGTTCAAGAAGCCCTAGAAGCAGCAGCCTCCGAAGTGCAGCGGGGTAGCGACAAACTGCTATCTAGCGAAATCCGCGCAGCCGATATCCAAAGTGCTAGAACAATGGTGCGGGAAGCAGTCGAACTCACCCAAACCGCCATCAACCGTCTCGGTTCGGCAATGGAGTTTCCAGAACTGATCCAGCTAGCCAACCAGCAAGATGTCCGCACCTATGCTTTGCAAATCCTGACGAAAGTCAGCGCCAACCGCCCTCAAATTGACGAATTGCTCTCGGAAGCGCTGGTAGACTGGCAAATAGAACGGTTGCCCAGGATCGATCGAGATATCATAAGAATTGCGATCGCCGAAATCCTGTATCTCGGCTTAGCCGAACAAGTCAGCGTCAGCGAAGCCGTCCAACTCGCAAAACGCTACAGCGGCGACGAAGGACATCGCTTCATCAACGGAGTCCTCCGCCGAGTAGTCGATAAAATCAATGCAGAAGCTGTTACTCAGTAGTCAGTAGTCATTAGTCAGTAGTCATTAGTCATTGGTCATTAGTGATTGGCAATCCGCAATCCGCAATCCGCTCTACACTAGGGACTAATGACTAATGACTAATAACTATTCTCTATTCCCCATGAACTATGGTTTTTAATTGGTTTCGTCGCCAGTACAGCGAAAGCGAATCTTCGGAAAAAGAAACACCCGAACAGCCCCAAGATGAGAGGGCAAAATCCGCACAGGTTGAGCCTCCAACAGATGCAGCAGCCGACCAAAACTCGGACGCTGTAGCCGAAGATTATCTCAATTGGGCAAAAGCGGCTTACAAAAATATTCAAAAACAGCAGAAACCTGAAGCAGAAGTTGCTGAAACAGCAGAGGCCGAGGTTGCAGCTACCGAAACAGAAGTTGCAGAAGTTGCAGAACCGGCGACTGTTGAAGCAACCGGTACGATCGAACTCGAACCGGCAACCACAGCGCCAACTGTTGCAGAAGTTCCAGAAGTTGCAGAAGCTCCAGTGCTTGAAGCTACCGATGCGACGGAACTCGATGCAGCCAACCCAGTAGAAATTCCCGAAACTCTGCAACCAACAGCCGGGGCGATCGACACTGCACCTATTGCTCGACAATTAGAAGTTACAGCAGAAAATATAGAAATTGCCGAACCTGCAACTGAGGTTGTAGAAACCGAATCACTCGCATCCGAAGGCGAAGTAGCCGAAGCCCTGCCGTTTTGGGCCAGAGCTCAGGCCGATCGCATGGAGCGCATCGAACGCCTCAAAGAAACCGCAATTGAAGAACCAGAGGTAATTGCAGCCGCCGCCGAGAGAGCGGCAATTATCGAAGAAATTCCCGGTTTCGCGTTTGACGAAGGCTTCCTGTGGTCTTCAGAAATCTTAGCCAGTCAAGGCCGCCGCCCCGATCAAGTATCAGTTGAAGAAATCAGTTGGCTGCAAAAACTGCGGAAAGGCTTAGAAAGAACTCGCCGCAGCTTAATTAATCAACTAAAGGCGATCGTCGGTCAAGGCCCGCTCAATCAAGACGCAGTAGCCGAAATTGAGACTTTGCTGCTGCAAGCCGATGTCGGAGTCGCAGCCACCGACATCATTATCAACCGCCTCCAAGAAAGACTCAAACAAGAAGTCTTGCCGCCAGAACAGGCTCTAGCCTACCTCAAAACCATCTTGCGCGACGTTCTCGACGCTCCGACAGCCGCAACCGCCGCCGGCAATCCAGCCTACAGCCTGACATTTGCCCCGGAAAAAGACACCTTCAACATCTGGTTAATTGTAGGAGTCAACGGTGCGGGCAAAACTACGACGATCGGCAAACTTGCCCACATTGCCCAAAAATCCGGCTACAAAACCTTAATTGCCGCCGCCGACACTTTCCGCGCCGCCGCCGTCGAACAAGTGAAAGTTTGGGGCTCCCGCAGCGGGGTCGAAATTATTGCCAACGAGGGGAAAAATACCGATCCGGCTGCTGTCGTGTTTGATGCGATCGCCGCTGCGGGCGCCCGAGGCACTGAACTGCTGATCGTAGACACCGCAGGCCGATTGCAAAACAAAAAAAATCTGATGGACGAATTAAGTAAAATCCGTCGCATTGTAGATAAAAAAGCCCCAGGCGCTACCGTAGAATCTCTACTGGTCTTGGACGCAACACTCGGTCAAAATGGTTTGCGACAGGCAGAAGTTTTCGCAGAATCTGCAAAATTAAGCGGAGTAGTATTGACAAAACTCGACGGTTCTGCTAAAGGTGGTGTTGCCCTAGCAGTAGTGCAGCAGCTCGGTCTGCCCATCCGGTTTATTGGAGTCGGGGAAAGCATCGAAGATTTGCGCCCGTTTTCTAGTTATGAATTTGTGGAAGCCCTGCTCGATTTTAGATTTTAGATTTTAGATTTTAGATGGATGAGGTATCTGTAGCCGTCCCGATTTTGGGAGGCGGATACAAAGCTTCAAAGTCTCAAATCCTTAACCTCAAACTAGCATCGCAGCAAACTACTAAAGAGAAAAAAACCGGGTTTCTGCTCGCTAGTGTGTAATATCGTTTCCCGTTGCATCGGTATTGTTCAAACAGTCAACAGTCAACAGTCAACAATCACTGACGGTGCAACCGGAATTGATATAAGTCCTCAATCAATTTTCTTCCTTCTAAGATCGAAAATCATAAATCTAAAATGACTGCTGTGCCTTTGCCTCGCCCCTCACCTCAACCTGCTGACCGCCCGACGGGTCGCAATTCCACGGACGCGACGCCAGTATTTGCCCTCAAAGAACTGGTGGCGCGCTTGCACCGATACCAGCAAAACGTTCAAGATATGTTGGGTTCGCTCTCGTTTGCCCTGCGCAGTTTTAACAATCTCAACCAATTTTTGGAGTTGGTGCCTTTGGTGGCGACTCGCATTACCGACGCTGACGGGGGAGCTTTAGTGCTGTTCAAACCCAACGGTCAAGTCAGGTTCCAGCAGTTGCACTGTCAGGAAGGACGGCAGTGCCAAGATATGCGAAAAGCGCTAGAAATAGCCACCAGGCAAGCTACAGCAGGTGCGGGCGCGGCAGCAGAATCTTTTTCCGAAACCTCTGGACAAACCTCTAGTCTCGACCTGCAAGTCAGTCGTTATTTGGGCCCGGATGTTCATTTGTTTGGGGCGCCAATTTTAGTCAACAATTTGGAACGCGGACGGCTTTATGTTTTTAGCAGTGACCCGGAATATGTGTGGACTCCCAGCAGACAGAAATTAGTTCGTTTGGTGGCGGATCAAACCGCCGTGGCGATTTGCAAAGACGAACTTAATGTTAAGTTGGCTGAAAAAGAACGCTTAGACAGAGAGTTAGAAATCGGGGCGGAAATTCAATTGCGGCTGCAACCCCGCAGTTGTCCGAAAATTCCCGGTCTTGACGTGGCCGCCCGCTGCCAAACTGCTAACAGAGTCGGCGGAGATTATTATGATTTTATTCCCGCTGACTATGACCCGATCGGCAAAGAGAATGAGGGGGAACACCCCCCATCCCTGATTAAAAATCTCAAGTCCAAAATCGACAAGGGTCGCTGGAGCATCGTGATCGGCGATGTGATGGGCAAAGGAGTGCCGGCTGGCCTGCTGATGACGATGACGCGGGGTATGCTGCGGGCGGAGGTTTTGAACCGTCACTCGCCTTCGAGAATTTTGCAACATTTAAACCGGGTAATGCACGCGGATTTGGAAAATTCCCACCGCTTTGTGACTCTGTTTTATTCGGAGTATGACCCGAAAACTCGCGTTTTGTCTTACAGTAATGCTGCTCACAACCCGCCTTTGCTGTGGCAATCTGCAACTAATTCGATTCTTCGGCTGGATACTTTGGAGGGAATGTTAATTGGTCTGGATGCTGATTCGCACTACCAAGAAGCAAGCGTGCAATTGCAGCCAGGAGATATTATTATTTATTACACAGACGGATTTACTGATGCTGCTAATCAAAGGGGCGATCGGTTTGATGAGGATAATTTGATCTCGGCTTTTCAGTGGGCCTGTCAAAATTATCAGCAGTCTGAAGAAATTTTGGATTATTTGTTCGATCGGGTTCACCAGTTTATCGGCATCGGCAACCGCAATGAAGATGACATGACTCTGGTTGTACTTAGGGTAACACCGACCGCAGGAGAAAATCACCATGATAGTTAATTTAATGCCGGAAATTACTGCTGCATTTACCAGCTCGATTAATTGGAACGATGTCGCTCACCTGTTAGTTTTGAAATCTCATTTGAGTTCGACGGTGCTTTTGGGTCAAAGTTACGAAATTTTTACGAATTTCCAGAAAGCTTGGAACCATTTTGTTTCGAGCGGTCAAATAGCAGCTTTTTTTATAGGTATGTTTATCGGCTGGTTCATTAAGGGGATTATCCCTTAGAGTTCTTGTCGAAGAAGGCATCAGGAAGGGATTTAAAAGGTTTGTACCCAGGGCTTAACTTCTTTCTGATTCAGCACAAGTGTCAAAATTCTGTAGTCAAGACTTCAGTTTTTTATTGTCAATACAGCTATAAAAGTTTGTAGTCAGGAATGCAAGTCCTTTCTTGCAGAATTTGGGAGGTAGGACTTGCATTCTTTACTACAAACCGGAGGAAAGACTTGCATTCTTTACTCCAAAACGGAGGTAGGACTTGCATTCCTTACTAAAAAACGGTTTTTAGAGACTTCTGCAAAAGACATATAATCTAGTTTTAGCTTCAGCAATGACAACACAACAAAAAACTTGGAGTCAAAGATTTGAATCGGCGCTGCACCCGGCGATCGCCAGATTTAATGCTAGTATTGGCTTCGATATTGAATTGATTGAGTACGACTTAACTGGTTCTGTCGCTCACGCTAAAATGCTGGCGAAAACGGGGATTATTTCCGCAGCAGAAGGCGAACAGTTAGTCAATGGTTTGGAACAGATCCGCCGCGAATACCGCCAAGGACTTTTTGTTCCGGGAGTTGAGGCAGAAGACGTTCACTTCGCTGTCGAGAAGCGGCTGACGGATATCGTGGGGGATGCTGGGAAAAAGCTGCACACGGCCCGATCGCGCAACGATCAAGCCGGCACTGATACTCGCTTGTATTTGCGCGATCGCATCGCAGGAATTCGCGAGCAATTGCGGGAATTTCAAGGGGTTTTGCTCGACATTGCCGATCGTAACGTGGAAACTTTAATCCCCGGTTACACGCACTTGCAGCGCGCTCAGCCCATCAGTTTGGCTCATTACCTGTTAGCTTATTTTGAAATGACCGATCGCGATTGGGAACGCCTCGGCGATATCTGCAAGCGGGTGAATGTTTCGCCTTTGGGTTGCGGCGCGCTGGCGGGGACGACTTTCCCGATCGACCGACATTATACGGCAGAACTCTTGCAATTTGACAAGGTTTATGCTAACAGCTTGGATGGAGTGAGCGATCGAGATTTTGCGATCGAATTTCTGGCGGCTAGCAGCTTGATTATGGTACACCTGAGCCGCTTGTCAGAAGAAATGATTTTGTGGTCTTCTCACGAATTTGGATTTATTACGCTCAAAGATAGCTGCGCTACGGGTTCTAGCATCATGCCCCAGAAAAAAAATCCCGACGTGCCGGAGTTGGTGCGGGGCAAAGCGGGGCGGGTGTTCGGTAACTTGCAAGCCTTGTTGGTAGTAGTGAAGGGACTTCCTTTGGCCTACAACAAAGATTTACAAGAAGATAAAGAAGCTTTGTTTGATACCGTGAGAACAGTACAGGGTTGCTTGGAAGCAATGACCATTTTGTTGCGCGAAGGAATCGAGTTTAATGGCGATCGCCTCGCCGCAGCAGTTACGGAAGACTTTTCTAACGCTACAGACGTAGCCGACTACTTGGCCGCCAAAGGCGTTCCCTTCCGGGAAGCTTACAACCTTGTCGGCAAAGTTGTCAAAACTTGCCTTTCGGGGGGCAAACTCCTCAAAGATTTGACACTTGAGGAGTGGAAAGACTTGCACCCTGCGTTTGAGACAGACATTTACAGCGCGATCGCACCTCAGCAAGTGGTGGCGGCTCGCAATAGTTACGGGGGTACCGGGTTTGAACAAGTGAGAAAATCACTTATCGCTGCGCGCGATCGGATCGCCTAAACATCGTTGAATTCTTGGACAAATTCCCGCTGGCTATCTCTCCTTAGAACGATCGTGTTTTCCACTCTGGTTCTAAGTTCTACAGATAGCCTCAGCAATTAATCTTCAGCAGCAGCCATGTCTTTGTCTCTGCCGCCACCGCTCATGGCGCCCATGCCACCGCCGTTACCGCCGTCAAATCGTCTTCTCTTGTTGGAGAACATATCTTGATTTCTCCGCTTGCGAAACTTGCGAGCGTATGCTTGATTTCGTTGTGCCTTCTCTTTCTTGAGATTGCGGCGCTTAGCCATTCTGACCTCACTAATAAACATTGACAGTCCCCGGGCTTTCACGCCCGGGGATTCTTAAGTTTGACACTCTGTGCACTCTTGGTGACTGAGATTCTTGGTTCAGCGAAGTCACTTGCTTGTGACAGGATTTCTCCAGCCAAAATATAGGTGTCTTCTCCCCAAGCGTTAATTCCGGTATGCCCTACCGTACTCGATCAGTTCTCTTTATGTAGTTAGGTTTTCTTCAAATTTAGCTTTCCTAAACCGCAACACCGTTAGGTGAGACTACGCACTCAACTAATCCAGTTAAGTTTTTACGTTGGCTAGTTATACTCAATTTTAGACCGATGACGATCATAGCACACCCGGTACAAGACCCAGAAAAAAGAACACGGGGATTCAAGTCGCTGGGAATCCGGGCCCGATGGGACGCAATCTTTTCGCTCTTCCAGAAGATTTCTATAAACTATTGACAAAAATACGACCAATGACGATCGATCCCGGTGACGTAGCTCCTGTCTTCCGCCTGCCCGACGCGCAAGGCAATGTCGTCAGCCTTGCAGATTTTCGAGGGCGGCGATTTGTACTTTACTTTTACCCTCGGGACAATACCCCTGGCTGTACCAAAGAAGCTTGTGGCTTTCGCGACATTTACTCACACTACGAGTCGCGCAATATTGCAGTCCTCGGCGTCAGCACAGACGGGGCCGGGTCCCACGCCAAGTTTGCAGCTAAATATCAACTGCCTTTTCCCTTGCTGTGCGACTCAAACGCCGAAGTTGCTACCGCCTACGGCTGTTACGGACTCAAAAAGTTTATGGGAAAAGAATTTATGGGAATTACTCGATCGACTTTCGCGATCGACCCTGATGGTAGGATTGAAAAGGTTTATCGGAAAGTCAAACCAGAAACTCACGCGGCGGAGATTTTAGCAGACTTGCCAGACCTCTAGACTCAATCAAAAATTAAAAATTAAGACTTTTGATCTCGCAGCTCGGAAACCTGAAATTACTTTTCCCTAAACAAGCTTTTGAGTTTATGCGTCGATTGTGGCAAATTGTACAAACTTTACTGGGACTGATTTTTCGACATCCCGTCACTGGTACTGCGGTGATTCCCGTATTGCCTGACGGGCGAATTGTGTTAATTCGCCGCCGCGACAACGGTCGCTGGGGACTGCCGGGAGGTATGGTGGATTGGGGAGAGGATATTCCGACGACAGTGCGCCGGGAATTAGCGGAGGAAACAGGACTCGATTTAGTCAAAATCCGCCGCTTGGTGGGTGTTTATTCGGCTGCCGATCGAGACCCTCGCCTGCACTCGATTTGTATCGTGGTGGCAGCAGAGGTAGAGGGAAAGATGCAAGTTCAGGATACGCTTGAAGTCAGCGAGGTTGAGGCTTTTTTGCCCGCATCGCTGCCGGAGGGCGAGCTCAGCCACGATAACGACCAACACTTACAGGACTATTTTCAAGGCCTGACAACTTTGGCGTAAATCGGCGGGGCATCCAAATTTGAGAAAAGTCGGAAATTACCTCGCCGTCAAAAGTTGTCTGTTATTACTGTGGAATTAATTTTTAATGTTTTCCTACTTTAATTCACAAACTCTGAACATTAAATTAATCATCTTTTTATTACTGAATATTTAACCGGATGTACTCATCGCTACGCAATTCTCGGGTCAAACTCTCTGTAGGGCAAATCTTCTGGCACGAAGTCGGTCAAGGCCCGAATTTAGTATTTTTGCACGGTTCTTGGTATGACAGCAGTCAGTGGCTGAGGACGATCGAACATTTGAGCCCCTACTACCAATGCTTCGCACCGGATTTGCTGGGTTTTGGCGACTCGGAACGCCCGAAAATTCATTATTCGATCGACCTGGAAGTAGAATGTCTCGCCCAATACCTCGATACTTTGAAGCTGGCAGAGGTTTATTTAATCGGTCACTCTGTGGGCGGCTGGGTGGCCGCCAGCTACGCGATCAAATATCCCGATCGAGTTCGGGGTTTGGTGTTGCTGGCCCCAGAAGGAGTCAAGGTTGGCAACCGGCGGGGGCGGTGGCAGACTGCTAACTGGCTGATCGGCCAACCTCCGCTGGCTTTCTGGTTGCTGCGATCGATCTCTCCATTTGCTAAGTTGCTGGGTAGCCAAAACAAGATTGACGGACTGCTAAAGTTCAGACAGCAGTTGATTCAGTCCACAGTTGCCGTGCAGTTGCTGTTCCGGCGGCGGCAGGCCGAAATTACAGCGGAATTAGTTGATGAGAATTTGCCTTTGCTGAAAGCGCCTGTTTTGCTTTTGCACGGTTCTGAAGATACGCCCGCAGCTTCGTCTCTGTGTCAATCCTATGCTGCTCTGGCTCCTAATGCCGAACAGCAATTTGTCAGTCCGGGGGAAAGTAATTTGCCGCAGGAAGTCCCGGATATTGTTGCTAAGTATATTCGGGAATTTGCTAAGTAAATTGGGAATTGGGAATGGGTAATTGGTAACAGTCAACAGTCAACAGTCAACAGTCAACAGTCAACAGTTAACAGCCTAATTCCCCAAAAAATAGCCTCTGGTGCGTCAATTAAGTGTGCGGCTGTATCGGGAAAAGCTGAGGCGAGATATTGCAGTAGCAAAGTTCGATCGCCCCCCGTGAGTGCAATTTTGCTATCAGGAAACAAACACCGCCAATCTTCAATAAAATCCCTAACTCCTGCCACCGTCGCATACACAACTCCGCTTTGAATTGCCGCAGCAGTGTCTTTCGCCCAGCGATGCGGCAGATTTTCTGGTAAGCTGATTAAGGGTAATGCAGCGGTTTTTTTACCGAGCGACGATAACTGCAAACCCAAACCCGGTAAGATTGCGCCCCCAACTAAATACCTATTGACATCAGCCCCAGTAAATGTTAAAGCTGTACCAGCATCTATAAGTAAAACTGGCCAACCGAATTGGTTGCCAGCACCGAGTAAAGTCAAAGCTCTGTCAATTCCCAGGGTAGGATAGAGTCCCCCGATCGGCAACTGGTCTAAAGTAATAATCCGCACATCTGGATAACTCTGCCAAATTGCTGTTTGCTGGGGAACAACTGAGGCTAAAACTAGAGGCAGGGGCATTAAAGAAAGTGTGTGAGGGCTAGAAAAAGCGGGAGTAGCAGGAAGACAAAGGAGATTTTGAGAAGATATTTCCTCGATCGACCTCATTACTGTTTGTACCAAATATTCGGCTTTTTCCGGCTCTGAGACCCGGGAAACAGCATCAGCATTGAGATGCTCTGTATCCCATGTTTTCTTCAGGGTTTTGCCTGCAAATAATCCCCAGTGCAGCCGCGAATTGCCGATCGACAAAGCTATTTTAATCTGACCTTTACCTGTCAATTCATAGGTAAGGTTGTCGGTGCAATCTTGCGGGCGAAAATTGTCAGCAATTGATTTTTCCATGATGATCGAACGCGCAAATATTGAACTAAAGATAGATGTTAGATTAATTTTATTCGCTTAACCGCGCGGTTAATTTTATTTGACATCCGACCAAGTTCAATGGGGCGCGCCAATTAGTATTGTCGGCAGCAGAGCGCATACTTTATATTTATAAATATTTGTAAAGCAAATAATTGCTATGCTCAGGCTGCATCCTTTATAATGTCTTAAGATATTCCAAAAGTCCTGGTAGCTGCGATCGGGCTCTTGGCGGGGTAAGCACAGGTCGAAAAGACCAGGCTCAATCAAAATACTGTACAAATGCTGAGTAAATATGTCTTTAAAAATACAAGAACACGAAAACCCCTGGCAGAGAGTAACTTCGCGGTTGCCTGAACCTGAAAAGTGGAGGCAGGAAGAAAGTCTTTCGCTGCCGGAAGTAGACCAACAAAAAGCCCTAATCGTGCAGATGCAGCAGCAAGTTCAGTTATCAAACTTGCTGAACCAAATTAATAACGAAATTCGCAGTACACTTGACATTGAAGAAATTTTGACATCGGCCTGCCGATTGCTGGGGCAAGCGCTACAGTCCAGCCGCGCGAGCATTTTAGTCAAAGAATCAAATACAGAAAAAACTTTAGTCACGCGGGGAGAGTACAACGCGGGGGACTATCCGATCCAACTGGGCATGAAAGTACCGATAACTGACAACCCGCATTTGGCTGCAGTCGTGTCTCAGCAAGAGTCGCTAGCAGTGACGAAGTTTCTCGATTTTCCGGGATTGAACGAACAAACCCGAAAGATTGCCGAAGCTTTGGAGATTAAGTCAATGCTGGCAGTAGCTACTCGCTATCAAGGTGAAGTGAATGGCATAATTGGCTTGCATCAGTGCGATCGCGAACGGGAATGGACTGATTGGGAACGGCAGCTTTTAGAAGGGGTAGGATCGCAATTGGCGATCGCGATCAATCAAGCCAAACTCTACAGCAAAACGCGCCGCCAAGCTGAACGAGAATCGCTGCTGCGGCTAATCGTCACCCAAATTCGCAGTACCCTGGATCTGGGAACTATCCTGGAAACAGCGGTGAGGGAAGTCCGCCAACTGTTGCAGTGCGATCGAGTAATTATCTACCAGTTTGAAGACAACTGGCAGGGAAAAGTTGTCGTTGAAGACATGACGGTTCCTTGGCCTTCAATTTTAGGAGATATGGGGGCAGATAAGTGTTTCCGGGGAGATTACGCCGATCTTTACCAGCAAGGGCGAGTCAAAGCAATTAATGATATTTTTAATGCCGGTTTAGAACCTTGCCACGTTGAGTTCTTAGACAGTTTGCAGGTAAAAGCTAATCTGATCGTGCCGATTGTTACGTCGAGAAGCGAAGACAATTCACTCCCTACAGCCGGAAGTTGTAATTTAAAATTTCCAGGTAAACTGTGGGGTTTGCTGATTGCTCACGAGTGCGGGGATACCCGCAATTGGGAGTCGCAAGAAATGGAGTTGCTGTCGCAGCTAGCAGACCAAATGGCGATCGCCATTCAGCAAGCAGAACTTTACAGCAAAGTCCGAGAAGCTGCGGTAAAATCTCAAGCTCAAACCCAGCAATTGCAAGCAGCGTTCCAAGAATTGCGATCGACACAGCAGCAATTGATTCAAAGCGAAAAAATGTCTGGTTTGGGGCAAATGGTAGCGGGAATTGCTCACGAAATTAACAACGCCAACAATTTTATCCACGCTAACTTGTTTCACGCTCAAGAATATTTTAAATCCTTGAACGAAGCTCTAGAACTTGTCGAAAATGCCTGCCCAGAAGCAGCGGAGGCAATTGTCAGAATCAATGAAGAACTAGAACTGGATTACATTCGAGAAGACTTTGGTAAACTGCTCAATTCAATGCGGGAAGGAAGCGGGAGGATTCGCTCGATCGTGATGACGCTGCGAAATTTTTCTCGTTTAGACCACGCTGAATTAAAACCGGTAGATTTGAATGAAGGTTTAGAAAGCAGTTTTTTGATGCTGCAAAATAAGCTAAAAACCCATATCAAAATTGACAAGCAATACGGCCGTTTGCCACCCGTCCAATGTCATGCCAGTCAAATCAACCAAGTATTTTATAATTTGATTGACAATGCTTTAGATGCGCTCCAGTCACCCCTCAAACCGGGGGAATTAACCATCCGCAGTTGGCAAAGCGATCCAGAGTGGGTAACAATCTCTATCCGCGACACGGGAACGGGCATTCCTGCGGAAATTCAAGACAAGATTTTTGACCCATTTTTTACTACTAAACCTGTGGGGAAAGGCACTGGTTTGGGACTTTCAGTGTGCTATCAAGTGATTGTTCAAGCTCACGGCGGCCGGATTAACTGTGTCAGTCAGATGGGTGGAGGAACTGAGTTGATTGTAGAGTTGCCGCTGACAAATCAGAGGGTAGGTTTATAATTCCTGCTTCTTATTTATCCAATTGCTGCTGATAGGCACTGTGGTTGTTGGACACTGCGGTAAAACAACCACAAACGTTTCACGTCAATGGTTTGGGGATTTTGGGAGATGTCTGATGAATCAACTCACTCCTCATATAGAACCCATTTGACATCTTGAGGGCGATCGTCAATCACATTACGGATCGGCAATAAACTTGGTTTTTTACCGATCGCATTTTTAATGGAATCAGATTTACAGCGTATTCCAGGTTTGTGAAGTGTAGGGACACGGCAGTACCGTGTCCCTACGGAGAAGCTCGCGATAGGCGGGTGTACTTCATAAATGTGGAATCTGCTGTAACTTACGCCCGAACTTCAATTTTCAGGAATTCCCAACAGGATTATGCTTAGAGATATAAATTATTCAGTATTTTTACTGACGCTTTGTCTCTCCTGATTTACTTTTGTCCGCTGAAGTGTACGCGGCCCGTTGGGGTGCGGAATGTGGGATTTAAGCTCTCCTCTACAGATGTGAAAAACCCGCTTTTTATAGGGATGAAAAAATTCTCGGAAATTTTTCCGGAGCAACGTTATTGATGATGAAAGTAAATAATAAGCATCTTTATAAGTAGGTGCAAGTAATTACACTCAATATTTAATCAGGGACAATAAAGCCTTCAACTGCTTATTGGGCAAGCATTTTGGAAGTATAAGCATTTTTACTTGATTTACCTGCACGTACTTACGACGAAATTTTTCTTGCAGTGACCGATCGCTATAAAGAAAGCCCAACCTTTAGTTTTCAGTTACTTCTAATCCTTAATCACTCATCATCAAAAGAGAAACTATGGCTACTTTCACTGGTTCTTTGGGTCAAAGCACTAATTACAGCGTCATCGATGACCTGATTGCAAAATGGGCTACCGCCTCCCAGAATCAAGGTATCAAACTGTCTGGGATAGCTGTTGATGGCGGCGAAACTGACTACCTTAACCCTACTACGATCGGCAACCTCACTTTGGCAACGAACCAAAACCCTAAAAGCTGGTTAAGTTACGGCAGTACCGGTGGTATTGGTGTCCCATCTGCTTATGATGGTTGGTTCACTGATGTCAATAAAGTGCGGGCGGAAATCAACTATGACCCCAACACCGATCAATCTCAGGCGCTGAAGGTGAAATGGGCGGATAACAAAGACGTGACTAGCGCCACGATCGACCTAAGTTCATTGAGCGTCAAAACAGCTCCTGGAGCGGGCGATCAAGGCAATGAAGTTGGTTTGCTGCAAATCTTCAATAATGGGGTTTTGGTACCGGCTACCAATTTTACGATTACTCGCCTCAACGCTCCGAGCGCTCAAAAACCCCTGTCTGTGTCTTCAAATGGAGTGACTTTTACTGCCGATCGTGCCGATGGCAATTTCCAATTCAAGGTAGAAGCAAATCCTCTCAGCGGCGCTGCTTTTGACGAACTGCGGTTCTCTGCCAAAGCCTACGATAGCCCCACCGCTGCCTACCTAAACACCTCCTTCAAAAACGATAGTTCCGACTACCTAGTGCGGAGTATTCAATATCAAGGCAATGATGTGACGCCAACGCCGACGCCAACGCCGACGCCAACGCCGACACCTGCAAGTATCTTCCAGTTCCAGCAAGGAAGTTACACAGTGAATGAAGGCGGCGTGGCTACGATTAACGTTATTCGCACAGGTGGTACGGCGGCTGCATCGATTAACTACGCTACTGTTGACGGTTCCGCAAATGCTTCTGGGACATCACCCGATTACACTTTGGCGGCGGGGGCGTTGAATTTTGCTGCGGGGCAAACTAGCGCTAGTTTCACAGTGACTTCTTTGAACGATTTGATTTTTGAATCGCCGGAAACTGTGAATTTGGTGCTTAGCGGTGGCAATGTGGGCAGTAATCCGTCTATTTTGACGATTAATAATGTCGCGCCAACTCCGACGCCGCCTACACCGACTCCGACACCCGGTCAAAACACGTTTTTCTTCAGTGCGGCTGCTTACAGCGTCAACGAGGGTAGCACTGCGCCGATTACGATTAATCGCGCTGGGGATCTTTCGATAGGGGCTACGATTTCGTTCAGCACTGGTAATGGTACTGCTCAGGGTGGGGGCACTGCACCAGATTACACCCGTGTGAATAATCAAGCGGTCACTTTTGCGCCCGGACAAGCTAGCGCACAAGTTCCAGTTCAAACTTTATTTGACAGCCGCATAGAGTCTACTGAAACTGTGAATTTGTTCTTGAGCGGCGGTACTTTGGCTAGTCCATCAACGGCGGTTTTGAGTATTGTTGACTCTACTGTTGCGCCTCCGACTTTCTTCTCTTACGGTTCGTCTCCTGGTTCTATTGCTGATAATAGTTCTGGAACTTTCACGATTAATCGGACTGGCAATACTTCGGGTTCGGCTTCGATCGACTTTTTGATTGCTGCCCCTGGTGGCCGTCAACCTGTGAACAACGTGGACTACAATATTATCAATCCATCTGGTGGTGTGACTCCTTCTGGTGGAACGGTCAACTTTAATCCCGGTCAAACTAGCGTTACTCTGACGATGAACAATCCTCTTGGTTTGAGTCGTGGGGTGGTGAATTTAGGCTTTGGTGCGGGTCCGATCGGCGCTCCGGCATCGACTGCAATTACTCTGCTTTAAGGCTGTTAGTAGGGCGAGGAATCCTTGCTCTACTAATGTATTCCAGGTTGGTAGGGACACGGCAATGCCGTGTCCCTACGGAGGATATATATCTGGGGTGTATTTCATAAGCCAGGAATCTGCTGTATGTCCCGCAATTAGTTAAATGCTTTTTGTCAGTCTGGCTCATCACTACAGCTTTTTTCAAGCGTTGTGAAGTACGCGGGTAAAATCTTCGCTAGCTTAAGTGCAGCGAGCATTGTCGCCGATCCAATTACTGACTTTCGATCGAAAGAGTGCGATCGGTGGTATCCCGGTACAGGATTCCAGCTTGGTGGTTCAGCGCTGGGAACAGTGGATACGAGCAATTTCATCACCAACTATTTCAATGGGATGGCAATTTCACATTCAATTTCACAGTCGGTATATTTTGGGCAGTTTTTAGTTCCCACCACTCCTCTACTCGCTGTTGCCACTGTCCTAATTGCCAACTCAAATTAGTTTTCTCAAAGGAACTTTCAGACATAGCTTTACATCAATGAGTCGATTGTTGCTTGTGGATTGGGATTTTTTTTATTCTATCATTATCCCCAGCTCCCCGACTGATTAAAGAAATCGGGGATAAGATAGCGCGATCGCCTTTGACGTTTGATTAGGTTGACTTAAATGCCGAGTTATTGTCGCTAATCCAAATCGCCGCGCGATCGAGCATCGCATTTGACTGATAGTCTTCCAAAGGGGCGATCGCCTAACCGCTCAAACTCATTTTTAATACCACAGAGATAAGTTTTTTGTCAACTGTCTATCGACCAAAAATTGATTTTATTGAATTTTCCTTCTTCCTCCAATCCGTTACATCCCGATTCAGTGCGCGTTGCCGAACTGCCTTATGCCATAACTTTTGGGATACTTAACAGCCTCATAAGAAATTTTATAAAGATTTACAAAAAAAACGTGTCAGAATGAAGACAATAAGGTAATGGGTAAAAAGACAAGGAGGCACTGATGGTAGCGCTGACTGAACGAGTCCAACGCAGATTGACGGTGGAAAAAGTCGAAATTGCCCCTGACACAACGGCAATTCGATGCCTGGACTGGGATAGAGACCGCTTTGACATCGAATTCGGGCTCAAAAACGGTACAACTTACAACTCATTCATCATTCGCGGCGAAAAAACTGCCCTCGTCGATACCTCGCACGAGAAGTTTCGCCAGCAGTACATGGAAACTCTGACGGGCGAAATTGACCCGAAAGAGATTGACTATCTAATTATCAGCCACACCGAACCAGACCACAGCGGTTTAGTCAAAGACGTGCTGGCTTTGGCACCCCAAGCGATTGTTGTCGGCGCGAAAGTAGCAATTCAATTTTTAGAAAATCTTGTACACCAACCATTTGAACGATTGGTAGTCAAAAATGGGGACAAACTAGATTTAGGAAACGGTCACATTATCGAATTCGTATCGGCGCCGAACTTGCACTGGCCCGATACTATTTTCAGCTACGACAGCAAAACTCAAGTGCTGTTCACCTGCGATGCTTTCGGGATGCACTACTGTTCCGATAGCACCTATGATGACGATTTAGCTGCGGTTGAGGAAGATTATCACTTTTATTATGAATGCTTGATGGGCCCTAATGCTCGATCGGTACTCAGTGCAATGAAGCGGATGGCCGAGTTGGGAGAAATCAGTACAGTGGCAACCGGTCACGGGCCGCTGCTCAGGTACAATGTGGTGGAACTTACGGGACGTTACAAAAAGTGGAGTCAAGCGCAAGCTAAGGCAGAAACCACGGTAGCGGTATTTTACACTTCTGATTACGGATTTAGCGATCGGCTCAGTCAGGCGATCGCCCACGGTATCACCAAAACCGGTGTCGCTGTGGAAATGATGGATTTGAGAATCGCCGATTTCCAAGAAGTCCGGGAACTTGTCGGTACTGCTGCGGGGATCGTGATTTGTTCGCCGCCGAGTAACGGCGCGGCGGCGGAGAATGCCGAAGCTGCTATCAACACAATTTTAGTTGCAGCTAACAACAAACAATCCTTCGGTTTGTGCGAATCCGGCGGCGGCGATGACGTATCTATTTACCCGCTGAGAAACAAGTTCAAAGAGTTGGGTTTAAAAGAAGCATTTCCCAACATTTTAATTAAAGAAACGCCGACGGAACCGATTTATCAACTTTGCGACGAAGCCGGCACTGACTTGGGACAGTGGCTGACGCGGGACAAGGCTGTCAAACAGATGAAATCTCTCGACAGCGACCTCGATAAAGCTTTGGGACGCATCAGCGGCGGACTGTACATCATTACCGCTCAAAAAGGCGAGGTTAGCGGTGCGATGCTGGCTTCTTGGGTGACGCAAGCCAGCTTTAAACCGCTGGGTTTAACAATAGCAGTTGCGAAGGATCGGGCGATCGAATCGATGATGCACGCGGGAGATAAATTTGTTCTCAACGTGCTGGAAGAAGGCAATTATCAAACCTTGATGAGGCACTTTTTGAAGCGTTTTGCTCCTGGTGCCGATCGATTTGCCGGAGTTAAAACTCAACCAGCAACCAACGGTTCTCCGATTCTGACAGAGGCTTTGGCTTACATGGAGTGCGAAGTAGTCAGCCGGATGGAACTTTCGGACCATCATATCGTATATGCGATCGTCGATAGCGGCCGCGTATCCAATCCCGATGCACTGCCGGCCGTTCACCACCGCAAAGTCGGAAATCACTATTAGGCAGTCAGTTGACGGTTGACAGTTGACTGTTGTCAGTTGACAGTTGACTGTTGGCAGTTGTCAGGTGCAAGAGGGAAATTCAACGATATATCGATTGACTGTCTGAGTCAACACACCCCAAACGTATTAGTAAGGTGCGTCAGCCGATGTTTTATACGACTTCATCATCGACTATCTACTGACGCACCCTACAATTACAGGCCAAGACGCAACTGGTTACGCAAAAACTCTCAACGTTGGGTGCTTGTGGCGCACCTTACCGGGTTCTGGGTGTTGGGTGCGCCCCAAGCAGCAAACCGGGCAAACCGTTGTCATTTTGACTTCATTTTAACTAGGGGAATTGCCAATGCCTGCCAATCTTTTACAAGACCGAGATTACACAATTATTATTGCCAGAAGCGATGCCAGCAAAGACCCCCAACATCCTTGGTACGAGGAGTGGGTAGAAGCACAGGCCTCTCTGATCGACTTAGCAAAAAAATGTCAGGAATTTGACAGCGACGGCATCACCCTTTACGAAGCTTCTACTCCTATGTGGAAGTATAAAAATTCAAATGTTGCCCGGTTAGCTGAAATTTTGCAGCGACAAAATACGGAACCGGATTCAGCAAACCCGACTTCAATTAATTTGGAAGAAGCTCTGAAAGAAACTTTCAGCGATTATTTCGGAAGCAAAACAAATGCCACTGGGAAGAAAGGAGCAATAATTGTTGCAGTCCTAGATCAAAAACCAGAAAAGACCGCTGCTGTCGCCGAAATTCTTATAAGTGCGGCAAATAAAATAGATAAAGATGAAGAAATTGGGGTGAGTTTTATCCAAATTGGGGACGATGTGAAAACCCGGGAATTTCTGATTGACCTGGATACAAATTTACAGGGTAGAGGTGCAAGGTTTGACATTGTAGATACCAAGTTTTGGCACGAAATCAAAAGAAGTTCTGTAGTTCAGTTTCTCATAGGTGCAATTAATGACTAACACTTTGACTCCTAGACTCGCATCTGATGCTAAACCCCGCGACGTGCAGTTTATCCCGATCGCACTCGATACTTTTATTGTGCGATCGCGCACTTGGGACAGACTAAAATTTGAAGTCGAGTATTCGCTGCAAAAGGGTACGACAGCAAATAGCTATATTATTCAAGCTGAAAAGACTGCTTTGTTCGACCCGCCGGGGGAATCTTTTACTCAAAATTACCTGGGATTTTTGCAGCAACGGGTGGACTTGACAAAGCTGGATTACATAATTTTGGGGCATTTCAACGCTAACAGGTCAGTAACAATTAAAGCTCTGTTAGAATTGGCTCCAGAAGTAGCTTTTGTTTGCACGAATCCCGCCGCAATTGGTTTGCGGGCCGCTTTTCCCGATCAAGAATTAAACATTATGGTCGTTCGGGGAGAAGAAACTCTTAACTTAGGAAAAGGTCACGCTTTAAAATTCATCGCGACTCCGACTCCCCGCTGGCCAGATCAACTTTGCACCTACGATCCGCAAACTCGAATCGTGTTCACTGACAAACTATTTGGAGCTCACGTTTGCGGCGACCAAGTATTTGATGAAGGGTGGAGCGTTTACAGCGAAGACCGGCGCTATTATTACGATTCCCTGCACGCATCTCAGGCAAAACAAGTGCTGGTGGCAATGGATAAATTAGCCGATTTACCTACAGCATTTTATGCTCCCGGTCACGGCCCGATCGTCCGTTACGGCCTCCACGAACTGAGCAATTTGTATCGGGAATGGAGCCAGCAACAAAATTCAAAAGACTTGACAGTTGCTTTGATTTATGCTTCGGCTTACGGAAATACCGCTACTTTAGCGCAGGCGATCGCCAAAGGAATTACTAAAGCCGGCGTTGCTGTAGAAAGTATCAACTGCGAATTTGCCGAACCGGGAGAAATTAAAGAGGCGATCGAAAAATGCGCGGGATTTATCATCGGAACTCCCACGCTAGCAGGACACGCTCCGACGCAAATTCAAACTGCTTTGGGAATTGTTTTATCTACCGCAACTAAGAGCAAATTAGCGGGGGTTTTCGGTTCTTTTGGCTGGAGTGGAGAGGCGATCGACTTAGTGGAAAGCAAGCTGAAAGATGCCGGCTATCGGATTGGATTTGAACCGATTCGAGCGAAATTTAAGCCGACGGCGACGACGATTCACGAGTCCACAGAAGCGGGAACGGATTTTGCTCAAGCTTTGATTAAATCGCAAAAATTGCGGGCACCGAAACCGCAGTTGGCGGCAGGGAGCGATCGCACTGAACAAGCAGTAGGGAGACTCGTTGGTTCGCTGTGTGTAGTCTCGGCGAAGCGGGAGGATGTCAGCAGTGCGATGCTGGCTTCGTGGGTGTCGCAAGCAACTTTTAATCCGCCCGGCGTGACGATTGCGGTGGCCAAAGATCGATCGATCGAAGCTTTGATGTATGCCGGCGATAAATTTGCGCTCAATATCTTAGCAGAAGGGCGGCAGTTACGCAAATATTTCATGAAAAACTTTGCTCCGGGAGAAGACAGGTTTGCGGGAGTCGAAACGGTGGAAGCTAGCAACGGCTGTCCGGTTTTGACTGATGCTCTAGCTTATCTGGAATGCCAGGTAATAAGTCGGATGGAATGCGGCGATCACTGGGTAGTTTATGCGGCGATTGAAAACGGTCATTTGCTCAAAAATGACGGCGTGACAGCGGTGCACTACCGGAAATCTGGGAGTCATTATTAAGGAATTTGTCATTCGTCAGAATTTTTGATTCGGGCTTCTGATTTCTGACGAATGACTTTCGATCGCCAACTCAGAAATATGTCATCATAAAATAACTGATAACTTGGACAGAGCGTAAGTCAACCAGACAAACTGCTAGCTAAAATCTTACTTGGTAATTCCGACGCCAATATACCCTTTGCTCAACTTTGCCAACTTTTACGCAGACTCGGCTTTGAGGAACGGATTCGCGGCAGTCACCACATATTTGCTAAAGATGGTGTTGAAGAAATCCTAAATCTTCAACCCAAAGGCTCGCAAGCCAAAACCTATCAAGTCAGGCAAATTCGTGAGGTAATTCTCAAACACCAACTAGGAGGTGAAAACGATGCTTCGCTATGAAATTATCCTCTACTGGAGTCAAGAAGACCAAGCATTTATTGCCGAAGTGCCGGAATTACCCGGATGCGCTGCGGATGGCGAAACTTATCAAGAAGCACTACAAAATATCGAGATTATTATGCAGGAGTGGATTGAGACGGCTCAGGAATTGGGGCGTTATATTCCTCAACCGAAAGCTCGCTTAATTTCGGCTTAGTTTAATGGGAATTTTAGGCGATTGTCCTGATATTTACTAAAGTTTGATCGCCTCTCTTTTCTCCACATAGAAATGCAAACTTGGATTAAAACAATTAACTTTCTCCCCTTTATATCGCTTTCGCTTGCATCGGTATTGTTCAAATAGTCAACAGTCAACAGTCAACAGTCAACAGTCAACAGTCAACAATTCGGGTATGAGTGCAACCGGAATTGATATTACTTGTCCTCAGCAGCCTTTTCCGGCCACAGATAAATAGCGCCAGAAATCAAAGTTAAAGCCACAGAAACCCAAAAAGCAATTAATGCGGGAAAATTCCATGCTTCAGATAGAGGAGCAATTAAAAGTGCGATCGCCACAATCTGACTCACCGTCTTCAACTTCCCCCAAATATTAGCACCAGAAATTTTAGTTTTGTTAACACGCCACCCCGCAATTGTCAACTCCCGACCCAAAATCAAAAACACTGCCCAAGCCGGCACTTTCCCCAACTCAATCAACACTAAAAGCGGCGCGAGAACCAACAATTTATCCACCAAAGGATCGAGAAACTTACCCAAATCGGTAATTTGATTCAGCTTCCTAGCCAAATAGCCGTCCAGCCAATCAGTAGCCGCAGCTACCACAAAAATAGCGGTGCAAATCCAGCGGCTTTGCGCGCTTGGGTCGTACAAACCGTACAGCAGAAAAGGCACTCCCAGCAAGCGAGAAAAAGTAATCAAATTAGGCAAATTCATATAGAAGAAGGAATAAGAGGATGTAAAAATGCAATTGGGGACAATCGTTTCAGTGATTAAGAACGTCCTGACTGTCGGGCGCGGTTGCTATAAATCAAAAATTAAGGGCAACTCTGCGAAGATTGCCCTTAATTTAACATTTTTTGCAGTCACTTTACTAAACAATGCAGTTCATCAATTTTTTATCCAGTTCTATGATATAATCTCGACCGTAAGATTGATTTTCTAATCCTTGTACCAGGTTTTCTGGCAGGTCTTGGGCAATTTCACTGCTACAGGAACCAGCAGCTAAAGCAATAGTTGCTACTGTATCGACATCTCCCGAAAAGGCAATGCAATCTTGGAGCAGTTTGCTCATACTATCATGGAGCATGACAGCAGTAATAGCTGCTCTAACACAGACCAAACCTTTAGTGCTGACTTCTCCTTGCCAAGGTATCGACCACTCACCAGCAACGTGCCTTTCTAGAAAATTTCCCAAATTATTCTTTAAACCTAACTGATAAATAAAGTAATGGGACATCAAAGCGGCCGCTATAGCTGCATTAATGCCATCGGGAGTATTGTGGGTAATTGCAGCTTGAATGGTAGCATTTTCGATAACTTTTTCAACAGTCGGAAAAATGCCAATTGGGCCGGCTCGCATCGCCGATCCGCTTTTATCGCTAGCGGAGTGAATTTTTGCTAAGAATTCTTTTCCGTCTTCAACTTGTAGCAAAAAATTGTACATTTTGCCAGCATAACCAAATCGCCGATCGCGGTGAAAAGCTGCAACAAATTTGCTGGCTAAAAGTTCCGGCGTCCAAGGTTCTCGGCTGACGATCGCTTCAGCTATCGCTAAACTCATCTGCGTATCGTCTGTGTAACATCCAGGCTGGATGTCGTGATGGGGATGCTTGATGTAGCCGTTGAGATTGTTGTACAACTCGATCGTCTGCCGGTCAACAAATTCAAAACCCGCACCGTAAGCGTCACCAATCGCTAATTCTATTAACATATATTTAATCCGGTTTCCAAATATTTCATCCCCTGCTTTTTCCTAAAATAATAAAAAAAACAGCCCAAAACAACTTACCTATTTAACAAGCACCGTCTTTAGTCAACACCACCCAAATTGTTTTGCAAATCAGACTAATGTCGTAGACAACAGACCACTTGCACTGATAGTCGAGATCCATCCGCACAATATCGTCAAAGTCTTTAACTCCAGACCGTCCGTTGACTTGCCACTCCCCAGTCAGGCCGGGTTTGACATTTAAACGCTGCCAGTGAACAGCGTCATAGGCAGCAACCTCATCGGGAGTTGGCGGTCGAGTTCCCACCAAACTCATATCACCGGCTAACACGTTCCAGAATTGAGGCAACTCGTCCAAACTCGTGCACCGCAAGAAGCGGCCGACGCGGGTAATTCGCGGGTCATTTTCATTCTTAAAAATGTGACCCTTAGCTTGGTTGGTAACTAGGTGTTTGAGCTTTTCTGCGCCGACAACCATCGATCGAAATTTCCACATTCTGAAATGCTGGCCTTTCAAGCCGCAGCGGACTTGACTGTACAGCAGCGGGCCCGGATTGTCCAACAGCATCGCCACTGCGACGGGCACCGCCACCGCAGCAGCAATTGCCAGTCCCAGCAGCGAACCCAAAATATCGATCGACCGCTTTACCTTGCTCGTTACGGATCGGTGAACCTGCTGTGTGGCTACACAAACTTTGTAAGTAGGTTTCGGAATAAATAAGGAAAGCATTTCGGATAATACTGATAATTTAGAGACACCCATCGCAAATTTCCTTTGATTTGTCTCAAGTTTAAAGAGATATCACGTCTATCTTATGAGACTCCCCAAATCGGGAGAACCTGAACTGCTGGGCTTTGCACAATCTTTAAAAAGCTACAACACTTTTATAAAGTTTCTGTGTATTTCCTCTGAAAAGGTATAAATTTTATTTAGAATTTTAAGTAAATTCACATAAAAAAGTTAGTCTTTGCCGGAAAAAACCCGGTTTCTACTAGGAATCTTCTAGGAATTTTCGAGGAAGACAGGGGGGATTCCACTGAGAAACTGGGTTTTTAGCTTTTAACGATAACTATCGCAAACATCCCAAGCAATTGTTAGCGGCTCTAGCAATTTTTGCTGGCTGCTAGAGGCAAGTTTGCCTAAATATTCGCGAACAACCCCAGCGTGTTCGATATTCAAGCGATAACCCCGCGAGACATCTTCAAAGAAAAGCGGCTCGGCCAAGATTGCTTCCCAATCGGGATTTTGCCTCGACTCCTGGGCCAGCAGCATGAAATCTTCCTCCGCAGGCACAAGTCCCGCCGGCAATTTTCCTTCCAAAATCCCCAGAATCCGGGGCTCGCAGGTGCGGGTATTCACGCCCTGGCGTTCCAACAACTGCAAAATTTCCTCAAAGCTCAGAGTTTCCCCGCCCAAAACCTGCATTAATTCCCACAGCAGAAAAAAGTCGCTGTACTGCTGCTGCGGCACATCCAAAATTTGAGGGTAAAGAGCCAAACTCGCCAACCCGCAGGCAACTCGACCAATTTTTTCAGGAATATTTGTATTTTGAGATACAGAATTTAATGCAGAATTATGAATCTCCAAAATATCTCGATCGACCTCCAATTCCTGGTCTTGAACCACGATCGCATTCGGCAGCTTCTGCCGCAACCAGCGGGCGATCGCAGGCCAAGCACCCATACCCCCCGCACAAATCGCCTGATCGATCCCCGCCGGCGACATTCCCGCGCGGCTGAGCAAAGCATTCAATTCCCGATTCAACTGCTGCACAAAAGGCACTAAAATCAGACTTTCCAAATCTTTGCGCTTCACATCCCAATGCTGCTGGCCAATATCCAAAACAAAACTTTCTTGATGTTGCAAAATAACTTTCAAATGCCTTGCCGCCTCCAACAATTGCAGCCCAAAAGTAGAACCTTGCAACCGCTGCTGCAATTGATAGCGACTGGGCAAATCGGGATGCCCCGGACGCGGCAAATCGATCGACATTCCCCAAGTTTCATTTTTAGCCAACAACTGACAGATAATATCCTGATCGAAAGCATTGCCAGCAAAAGCAAAACTTTGGCAAGTAAAATCAGCACGAGTTAATTCTTGAAGATTGGACGGCAACTCAACTAAAGCTAATTCCACCGTCGTCGCCCCCGCATTCAAAATCAAAGTTCCCCCGCTAAAAGACGAAGCATTTACAGTCAGCGGCGCAGCTTCGCGTAGGGAATCGCCCTTAATAGAATGGATCGCCGAAGACTGTACTCCTCTGGAATTTTTGACAGGAGTTACAGCAGCAAGCAAAGTGGCGATCGCATCTTCCACCACAAAAATTTGCGAACCCGAAGCCACCAAAGAAGCGCCCAAAACAGCCTCCCGCAGGTTAAACCGATAAGCATTTCCCCAGCCGGCCGGAGTCCCCAAAATTACACCCTGCAAGTCTAAAAGCGCCGCATCGAGAGTTTCCGCTGTCAGTCCCGAAGCCTTACAAATTAAATTAGAAACTGGCAATAGAGCAAAATTCGCCCTCGGCATTGCAGAATCTAAAATTTCCCCCGATCCGCCAAATTTTTGCCCCTGCTTCCTCGGATTCAAAGTAGCCAGCAGCGCCCGCACAGCTTGCAGCGGCAAGGCGATCGAAACAGCTTGATTTGGCGATCGCTGCAACAGCGGTTCGTACATCCCAGCAGCCTCCCGCTGATAAGGAATGCCTACCTTTAAAGGCAATTTAAAATTTTGCCGTAAAAATTCTCCCGCAGGCAAAGCCAACTGCCGGAATCCAACCGACTTGACTGTCACCTGCGCCCCGGAGACTCCAGGGGCTGTTTCTTCCAGCACCGCAGCAGAGGGAATCCGAAAGCTCGCGCCCGCAGCCCAAGCCTCAGCCTGCGGTGTTTCCGAGTGCTGTGCGGCTTCCCAATAAATCGGGTGCAACTGCCCGCTGGCGCGATCGAGCAAAGCCGCCGACAGCCCGCTGGAGGCGAAATCAATACCCAAATACCAGCGAGAATTCGGGCGTTCCCGGGATGGGGCGATCGCACCTGCAACAGAAGGAGACGCCGACTCTTGGTGCTGTGCGGCAAACTCGCTAAACTCGGTTTTCCCCTCAACAACTCCTGCTTTACTCTCTGTCGAAATTAGGTTTTTTTTTTGAGTTTCTGGAGGACTTGACAGCAGTTGGTTAGTTTCGGCAGTTTCTGGAGGGGGAGAATCAGTCAAAGGTCGATCGGTCTCTATCAAACTAGCCAAAATGTCGTCTAGCGTTAACTTCGACTCATCTTCCTCAGCAAACAAATCATCCTCAAGTTCGTCTTCCAAAACAAAGGGTTCATTCTCAGATGAGAGTTCCAACACATCTGAGAACAAATCCTCCAGCGTGCCGAATTCTTCCTCTGCGGCAATAGCAAAGGAATTTTTTGCACTGCCCTCGGGGGAACTCGCCGATAAATCCAAGCTGTTAGCCGCTGAGGAATTCGATCGCCAGGAGCTAGTATTTTCCAATCCCTCCAGATTGTAGAGGTCTGTCTCCAACAGTTGCAGAGTATTGTTGTCCAAATTTAGAGCTCGATCGAGGTCATCTTCTAATGCCTCGACCGGCAGCAAATCCTCGTCGGGTGAAGCTTGGATGTAGGAATCATCGAGCCGCTGCGACGAGGTGCCGAACGCGGCACTTTGAACGCCACCGGCACTCGCCACACCGGGCGCGGCACTGGGGCGGTTCGGGCTCATTTCTGCAGACACCCTCAAGGCCGGCGGAGGTAAAGGTCGCGATCGATCGACAGCAGGAGTGTCGAAATGCTCGCCTCGGTTTTGAGCCGTTTCTAGATTTTCTCGATCGCCCGGGTCAAGTTGCGGCTCTAACGAACTTATGGCTGACGGTTCTGAAACCTGAGATACTGTTGCCTCTAACGAACTTATGGCTGGCGGTTCTGAAACCTGAGATACTGTTGCCTCGAACGAACTTATGGCTGGCGGTTCTGAAACTTGAGGTAGTATTGTAACTTGCGGTTCAAATAAATCTTCAGTATCTAAAGTTAGATCCTCTACAGAATTACCGATTGCGAAGTCTGAATCTTCACCTCCTAAAATATCTTCCAGCGATTCGCCTTCATCAAGCAGATTTACAAACAAATCTTCTGCATTATTTAGGGGTTCGGCACTTTCATAATCGGTCGCATTTTGAGCTTGTACCGATTCAATCTCGGTCGCATTTTCTGTATTTTCGAGGGTGAAATTTTCTAGTTCGAGTGCTATTTCGGCGACTGCTTCTCCTGCGAACAAACTTGCGTACAAATCCTCACTATCTTCGCCACTTTCTGCTAACATACCTTCCGATTCAGCACCGGGCAACCGAGTTACTGAGCGAGGTATTTCGGGTGCATAACCGAACAAATTCTCTTCCAAATCCGGGAGCGAGATTGGGACTTCAAGCCGATCGCGATCGCGCCTCGACTTTCCGAATTGCGAAGAAATTTCTGTACCGGCGTAGGGCAATATGTCTTGTTCTGGGAATTCGCCGGTGCGATTTTCACTCTTGGCGGCTGAGTGCTCGATCGCAGTATTTGAGAGGGCTGGAGCGGCAGGAGATCGATCGGCTGCGGTTGGGCTGACCGTTTCAAGATTTGCATCGGCGATCGGCTGCTGCACGTAAGAAGACGCTTCTCGCCCCAACTGTGCGGCCAAGTGGTTGACGAAAGCCGCGAACATCGCCTCGCTCTGCTGGCTCAAACCGTACATATTTTCGAGTTCTTGTCCCAACGAAGCTTGATAGCTTTGCAGATTTGCTTGCAAAGCCTCGAACACGATACCCATCCTAGAATCGAGACTCATCAGCAGACTGTCAGCACGAGATTGCAACAGTTGCATTTGCTCCAACCTCCTCGCCGGCGTCAGCAGCGGGTGTTCTTCTGAGGTTTGTGGGTTAAGTGTTACGTCAAGAGCCGGTTGTTCTGATGGTGCACTGTTCAAAGAGTTAGGTGCTGCGCTGCTTTGCAACAACTGATTTTCTAGGGAACCTAGAATTTGGGAGAAATCGCTAGTCAAGGTTTCTTCCAAGCGCGCAGTCAGTACCTGCAAGAATTCAGAAATGATTTGCTGTTGGTTTGCTTGTTGCTGAGCTAGCGATTGTTGCTGCTGCCGTTGTGCTTCTAGCTGTTTGATTTCTTGAATTAGAGCTTGCTGCTCTTGTCGCAGAGCTTCTATGTCTTCTTGGAGCGGCCCCGTCAAGCTTGAACGCAGGTGACTGAGTTCTCCGGTTACGGCAAGCATGATTTGCTCTGCTGCTGAGGGGCGAGGGGCGGGCATCGGCAGTTTGGGCACTGGAACTGGTTCCGGGCGGACATTTGGGGTGGGGGGGCCCTTGCTGGCCGCTACCTTTGAGTCTGGGGAAACCAGATAAGCGCGAACTCGTTCTAACAATTGGCGCTGGTGGACAGTATCGATGGAACCCGTCCAAGGCAAACGGGGTGCGGGCTTGCTGAGTACCTCGTCAATCTCAGCAATCAGTGCTTGAATTTTGTACTTCTGAGAATTCAAGGGCGGAACCTCTGGGAATGCGGCTAGGGAGAAACTTTACCGAAAAAAGACTGAAGTCAGGCGGCAGCGATGCCAATAGATAGAGTAATCTGAATGCGAGTCCGTCAATAATTCACTAATATTTTCTGACAACTCTTAATTAACCTTTTGTCTTCGGATGACTTCTATTGCCTATGATAGGTTAGTCGGTACTTCCGCACCAAATGCCCGCTTCTATCAACTGCAAGTGCTGTCAAATTCTGCGCCTGCTTTCCTGTTTCCCGGGCGGGAGGTCGCTTCCTGCTCGCTATAGCTGCGATCGCACGAAATGAATGCCCCCCACCCGCTTGAACGGCCTGCCGTACACCCGTCACCCCGAGTTTGGCTAGCGTGGCGGCGCGCCGCTCTCTCTTCATGTTTCACAGACTTGGAAAAAACCTCAAACAATTTGCGACTCGGGATACCGGGATTCGGGATTGTCCCCGTGCCGTCGATTTGACCAACCTTTTATAGTAGCCTTTTATCTGTGTTCATGGCTAGAGATTAATGGTACAGTAATCTCGGGGTAGCAGAAAAGGTTGGTGGGAACTGCGTGGGTTTCCCTCGCTACGAGCGCCAACCGAAGGGCTCGGAACGGCTGTGGATTTTCCTGATAGTGCTGACATTTGACAGGTTCGGCGGCAGTTGCAGTCGGATTTGGGATCTGTCTGCGGTGCTTGCCGACTTGTGAGCGTCGTGGATTGTGCCGATCGACCCAGGAGCCGGCTGACAACAAATCTCTCAGCAGTGTTAAACTTTGTAAACGAAGTGCTTTCAAAGGTAATTCGATCGGCAAAGGAGCTTGCCACGTTGCTAAATTTTTGTTAATAAAATTTGCTCAGTGGTATGTATCTAAAAAATTATGGTATGGTGTTTGGTTTCGAGCTCGCAATCAGAGCCTGAGACTATATAATTCCCATATTCGACCTTTGACCGCAAAACTTTAGAGGTAAAATTACCGATTTTAGATACTTGTTTCTCAAATCTTGAATCTGAAATCAAATGACTCGGCTGCAAGCTATTTCTAACTGCCCAGCGCAGCTCAAGCGCATAAATTAAAATGATGGCCTCATGGAAGACCGCTTTAACACCCGAGATCCGAATTCCAATATAAATCAATTGATAGTTTCTACTCCTTTTTTTGCAGGCTTGCCCGATCCTGTAATCGAGAGAGCAACTCTCCACATTGTTACCCGCAGTCATCCGTCAAATCAAGTGATTTTACTGGAAAATGACTGGGGAACATCAGTGTATTTTATATTGGATGGTTGGGTGAAAATTCGCACCTACAACCTAGACGGAAAAGAAGTAACACTGAATATTTTAGGGAAAGGAGAACTGTTCGGGGAAATGTCCGCGATCGAAGAAGCACCGCGATCGACAGATGTCATCACCCTAGCCCCAACACTGATCGGCAATATGCCATCTCAGGATTTTGTGCAGCTCATTCATACCGAGCCGCTAGCAGGCATTCGGCTAGCTCAACTGATGGCCCGCCGCCTGCGACAAGTCAACCGCCGCCTGCGTTTGCGAGAGTCGGACAGTACCTCGCGAGTAGCAGATATTCTATTATTTTTGGCCGAGGGGCAAGGGAAAATCATGGTAACAGGAGGTACAGAAATTCCCAACCTGCCGCACAGAGAATTGAGCAGCCTCAGCGGGCTGGCTCGGGAAACAGTAACGCGAGTGCTCAGCAAGCTGGAAAAAAAAGGAACTATTCAGCGCGAACGTGACGTTTTGTGCATTCCCGACCTGCACGCCTTAGAGCGTCTGTTAGTCTAGAAGTATCAGAAATTGCTAATTTGAATGAGATTCAAAAGCACTCTCTGTTAACTACTAATGATGATTTCCCGCAGGAGGTAAAGCTGTGAGTTTTAAGAAAATTTTCGCCGCCGTAGATGATTCTGAACTCGGCCACCGCGTCTTCAGTCAAGCTTTAGAATTAGCTCTGGGCGATCGGGCCCTGATGATGCTATTTCACTGCGTTACTGTCAGCTCGCTGGGCGAGACGGCAGTACCAATTCCGGTAGATTTGGGCATGAATGTCGAGTTAATGGATCAAGCTTATCAAGCTCAACGTTTGCGGCTGGAAAGGGACGCAAAACACGCTTCGGGTTTGCTACAAAATTACTGCGATGCCGCAGCAAAACAAGGATTGCAGGTGGAATTTGACTGCAAAACGGACGGCGATGCGGGACATTCTATCTGTGAATCCGCCCAAAATTGGGGCGCAGATTTAATAGTATTGGGCAGGCGCGGCCGCACGGGGTTCACAGAAGCTTTCCTCGGCAGCGTCAGCAATTATGTCGTTCACCACGCATCTTGTTCGGTTTTTGTAATTCAGGAAGTGAAAACCGAAAAATGATGCTGCTGAAAATTTTGGCTGAGAAAATCCATCTAAAATAAGACTTGCGTTCGTACCTAAACCCGGTTTCTATGAGCAATTAGATGTGGCGGCGAGGCATCCAAACAGTGAAACCGGGAATCAGCCGTATAGCGCGCAAGTCCCGTAAAATCTAAAATCTAAAATCTAAAATCTAAAATCGGATGAGTGATTTTTTGTCAGCAGATGCCGCGTCTAATTCGGGCAGTTCACCCAGTACAAATAACGAGCCGGAAACTGGCACTATTTCAGATTTGGCAGGCGATCGCCCAAATCCCGATAAGGGAACGCGCGCCTCTGGGGAAGCGCCTTTGAGGCTCGTAGAAACGGCATTTTTGGCAAGTACAGCTAGCTTGATTTGGCTGGTAAATTATTACTTTCCGCTGGGGCCTTTGCTGCGGGTTTTTTTCCCGATACCGATCGCCCTGGTTTACCTGCGCTGGGGCAACCGGGCTGCTTGGATGGCAGCTTTGGTTTCGGGTTTGCTGCTGTCGGTACTCATGGGCCCGACGCGCAGCATTTTGTACGTGATGCCTTTTGGAATTATGGGAGTTGTGCTGGGAGGACTTTGGAGGCGCAAAGCGAGTTGGTCTGTCTCTATTAGTTTGGGCGCGCTAATTGGTACTGTCGGCTTCTTTTTTCGGTTTTGGCTGCTGTCAGCTTTGGTGGGTCAAGACCTCTGGGTTTACGTCACCGCCCAGGTAACAGAGATGGTGGAATGGGTTTTTGTGAAGCTGGGCTGGCTTAATGTACCGAGTTTGAACACAATTGGGGCGATCGCCGCCGGGATGATTTTGGTTAACAATATTGTCTATTTATTTGTAGTGCATTTAGTAGCTTTACTGCTATTAGATCGTTTGGGAAATCCGATTCCGCGGCCGCCAAGCTGGGTGCAAGTTTTGATCGATTATGAAGAGTAGTTATTGGGCAGTTGGCAGTTGGCAGTTGGCAGTTGGCAGTTGGCAGTTGGCAGTTGGCAGTTGGCAGTCAACTAACAACTAACAACTAACAACTAACAACTAACAACTGACAACTGACTAATAACTAATTATGATTCATATTTATACAGAAATCGAACAGGGTCAGCGGTGGCTCGATCGCTATCGGGGACGAAAAGCGATATTTGCCTGCGTGTTAGGATTTACCGCTACAGGCTTAATTCCGGGGATTTCAGCAGCAGGAGCAACCCCGCACGATCGACAATTTACTTGTTTGGCCGATGCAGAATTCTTGTATAACGGCCCCCAACCGTCGCCCCAATATCCTTTGCCGCCCCTTGAAGCGGGTGCCTCGCCGGTACTGATATCTCGCGCTGTAGTCGAAGCTTTGGAAATTCCCCTTTACCTATTTAATGCTGGTTTGCCCCTCCCACCTCCGGTACCTGCAATTGATTTGGGCGGGACTGCGGCAAAATGTGTGATTTCTGGGAATGCTTTAGAACTCGAAACCGTCAAACATTTGCTCGAACAAGGATTAATTTGGGGAGCTAAATTGGCCGCTCAAACTAATGGCAGCTATTTAATTTTAGGGGAGTGCGTAGTTGGGGGAACAACTACTGCTTTGGGCGTGTTAATGGGTTTGGGTATTGCAGCGGCGGGCAAAGTTAACAGTTCTCATCCTCGCTGCAATCACGCTCAAAAATTGGCTGCGGTGACAGCGGGACTCAATAATGCTGAGTGGGAAATTGGCGGACAAAACAGCACTCCCCTGGCATTGGTGGCGGCGGTGGGCGATCCGATGCAAATAGCGGTGGCGGGAATGGCGATCGCCGCGAGTCGGACTTGCGGGGTGCTCCTAGCCGGGGGCACGCAAATGCTGGCAGTATACGCTTTGATCCAAGCCTTAGCCAGGGAATATGCTCTGTTATGGCGTCCCGAACAAGTTGCGGTGGGGACTACGCGCTGGGTAGCAGAAGACCCTACAGGAGACACTGTAGGACTCGCTAAAGAGATCGGCGGTGTGCCTTTGTTGGCCGCGCAGCTAAGTTTTGCTGGATCTCGCTACGGGCAACTGCAAGCTTACGATCGCGGATATGTTAAGGAAGGTGTCGGTGCCGGAGCGTGTGCGATCGCCAGCGGGCTAGCTGCAAATTGGACTCCCACTCAACTCCTCCAAGCTGTTGAAGCTTTAGCACGGCGCAGGTGTGAAATTAAACATTAAGTAGGTAGTTATAGCAATCAATGCCGGATTTGCGAACTTCTCTCTTTCTGCTCTTTCTTCTCTCTCTCTCTCTGCGTCAAGAGCGCCCTCTGCGGTTCATAAAAAAATCTTGTTCACCAAAGAAAGAGCATTGCTATTTCTAGACAAAATATCGCCTTAATATGCTATTCCCATACTAATTGCGCGAGACAAAAAACTCAACTTAACGACTCTATAAGTAGACGAGCAGAAATCAACGCAACTTGTATTTTTTCTGCGATTAATGCCCGATCGCCTCTAGCAGTATTTAATTAGACCCGCCTACCTGTTGCGAGTGCATTCTTTTGGATAGCAACTGTTCTTCCAAGGCAGCAATTCGATTGTAAGCCGCTGTTAGCTGAGCTGTTAGGCGCTGGATTTGAATATCTGCGCTCAGCTCTTTTTCCAGGCTTTGAGAATTCTTGTCGAAATAGCTGTCATCTAACAGTATGTCCTTGTGATCGAGGAGCCCGTCGAGACTGCTGTAGCTTTGATATGGCGAGGTTTTGTCATTTCCTACCGTTCCAGAGCAGTCGTTTCTTTGCTGGGTCAGCTTCGTCTCCTGGGCGGACTCCAATAGCTTTTCACTGAGGTTTTCTATGAGTTTGTAAAGGGCATCGACTTGTTGCGTCAATAATGTAACTTGCTGGTGGAGCGCTTCCATACAATCATCCTTTGGCTCGTAACTTATATCTTTACATATAAGGTAAATCTTTACATAACTGCGATTTATCACTAAATTATTTAATTTTTGACGTAATTGTTGTGTTCCCAATCCTGACGGTAGATTTAGGAAGCCAAGCTGAAGATAATCGATCGCCATTCGTGAGTCGATTTGAGATTTGAGATTTTAGGTTTTAGATAGTCTTGGATGCAGGAAGCTAGTTTTTTAACCCCCATACTTCGTTCAAACTTTCAATCAGAGTTAAAACATCAGGTTTCTGAGAGTCGGAACGCGGAGCGTCCTATTAGATTGACTTCGCTCTAGCCAGCGCTTTCAGGATTCACAATAGTGGATTTTTAGTTATTAAGCTGTCGCGGATTTAAAAAGGATTTTTCACTTCGCTGGTGTAAAAAGCGTCATCCAGTGGCAGAGGGCAACACTCTCCTTGTTTCGTTATATTAAAAAATGTAACACAGATGCAATCGATCGACCCGGCTGGCGAGGGAAATTCGCCCAAAAGAACTTTTCGCAGACAAATCAGGCGTGAAGTTGACGGAGTTGTCGGCATCGGAAAGCTCGATCGACAAGCTAGAAGGTAAAATCAGGGCAAGAGCAAAACAGACTCACAGCGCAGCAGAACCGAGTACAATGGCTCTGTGTTTGAGGAAGAAATAAGACAAATCGGCGCCAACTACCGGACTCGACAAACAATTATTTCCCGGGCCTCCGAACACATGGACGATCGGTCAATAATTAGAAAAGCGGATTCACAGGTGAAACGAAGGTCTTTGCTATTGGGGGCCGCCACCCTAACTTTAAGTCAATTGGCGGCAGGGTGCGGCTCGAAGCCCATTCTCAAAATTCGATCGCTCAAAAACGGTATTCCGGCCCAACTGGCAAGCAAATTTAGCCGCGATTTACAACCGTCTCCGCTTTTGCAGGTAACGCAAGAAGCACAATTAAAAGAATTATTCGCCCTGTTGCAGGAGTGGAAACGGGTTCCCAAATCAAAAAATCAAGCTGACTTGGTGATGTTGGGAGATTACTGGCTGACTTTGGCAATTCGGCAAAAATTGATTCAGCCGATCGATCCTGCTAAGTTTGCTAATTGGGTACAATTGCCCGAAAGATGGCAAAAACTTGTCAGGCGCAACGATGACGGTCAATTAGATCCTAAAGGTAAAATTTGGGGCGCACCCTACCGCTGGGGAAGTACAGTAATTGCCTATCGAACAGATAAATTCAAGTCTTTGGGGTGGACTCCCACAGATTGGAGTGACTTGTGGCGAGTCGAATTGCGCGATCGAATTTCTTTGCCGGACAGTGCTAGAGAAGTTATCGGTTTAACATTAAAAAAACTCGGAAAATCTTACAATACGCAGCAATTAGATCGAGTCCCGAATCTTAAAAAAGAACTCGCAAATCTGCACCGACAAGTTAAATTTTACAGTTCCGACGCTTACCTGCAACCATTGATTTTAGGCGATACTTGGTTGGCAGTAGGTTCCTCTGGCGACTTGCTGCCGCTGCTGCAAACTGAAAAGGATATTGCTTTAGTAATTCCGGTTTCGGGAACTGCACTTTGGACTGATTTGTGGGTAGAACCAGCATCGGGGAATCCAGTTTCTTTAGTGGAAAAATGGATTGATTTTTGCTTGCAGCCTCGGATTGCTCCTCAATTATCTTTGCTGGCTAAGGCTAGTTCGCCGATAATTGTCGGCATGAAACCCGAGGATTTGCCTGCCGATGTTCGCAATAATTCTGTGTTGTTGCCGGATGCTAAGATTCTTGCTGCTAGCGACTTTCTGCTGCCTTTTGGGGATGCGGGGATTCAGCAATATCGATCGCTCTGGCAAGACATTCGGCAAGTAGTTCCAAGTTAAAATTGAATTTATTTACCGGGATTTTTGTGCTTAACGATTCTTACTATTTGCATCAATGCTGGAGGATATTGCATCACTATAGGTGACAATTTAGACCAACAGCAAGGCAATCTGGATAGCAAGCAAGAGTTTCCTGAACTTTGAGGTTCCAGTTTACTTCTGCTTCGCTCATGTTTACATCACAGTTTAAATAAATTCTCATGAAAGCCTGCACGCTTACTTCTCCACCCACCTCATACCACTGACCATCAGGCGTTACAAGAGCATAAGGAACTACTTCAGGTAGCTCTACTACCTGACATGGGTAGCGAATAGGTGTTGCAGATTCTCTGGGTTCAGCTTCAATAAAGCTGTACCAATCCCATTTTCCTTGAGGATTAATAGTTGTCATTCGGTAGAAACCATATTCATCAGCTCCTGCTGACTCATCTTCATACCAATCCAAATTGAGCTTGGCTATCTCTTCTAAATCCTCACTTGAAACCTCCATATCTTCTGCTAATTTTTGAATGCTTTCCTTCGGGAGAGTGGATAAACGTTTTACTTCTTTTTCAACTGCTGCTATATCTAGATACTCTTTGTATGGTTCAACGCCTAATTCAGAGTAGTAAGGACTAAGCAGGTTTCTTACTTTTTCTTCTGCGTTGCTTGTATCGGGAGGTAAAATAACCAATACTTTAAAATGCGCCATTTAACTTACATTTCTTACTTTGAACCCTGAGCGCTGAAGCGCAACAACAAACCCCGAGCGCTGAAGCGCAACCGCGAACCCTACTAAAATCCTTTGAGTTAAAATGTAGGGTGCGTCAGTCACCAGCCCAAAAGCGCCGATAAAATCATCAAAACTGACGCACCTTTAACCGTAGGGTTCGTCAGTCACCAGCCTTGTGTGTGTAGCAAAGCAACCAACGGCAGTGAAATAACAAACAAAACAGCAGGGGCGGAAAGTGTTAGTATTTTAATTTTAAGAACAATCGTAATTATAAATCACCTGAGAAAAATCTAAATTTTCTAAGTCCTCAGCACGAATCAAAAAGTTACCTACTCCACAATCACCCCAACAAATCTCATCATCACTAATCATGTGTAAGAGTACAACTTTATGGTCTTTGTATTGCGGACTATCCTCACGAGGATCAGTTTGCGTAAAATAGCCGTATCCCCCTATTTTATGGTGAATCTCGTATATATTAGCATAATACCAATCAAATAATTTGTAATTATCTGCACTCATTACCTCCCATAATTGTTTAACTTTTTGTTCTTCAAAAATGTTATTAATTTGATAGTCTTCTGGGCAAACGCCCTCATTGTCATGACTAAACTGTAAAGCCAAACATTCTTGATAATTATTCACATATTGGTGCTTTAAAGGTAAATAATCACGCTCAAAAATATGCTCACTAAAAGGATTATCAATCTCAATCGGACAATTATTTTCGTCAACCAATTGCAAGGCACTAAATCTTTGATTGTTTAAAGTTGAATAGCTCTCATTATTGATATCCAACAAAAAAGCAAAATCTGTTTGACAATTATTTCTGTCAAATTCTGAAAAGTACAATACTTTGAAATCTTTTTGATTGTCCAAGTTCTCTGTATCCATTCCATAGCAACCTAGATTGTTACTAATATAAAATTGCAAAATTCCTTTTTTGGGGAAAGGCGCTAAATATGGCACTTGGGCAAAGATTTCCTCAAAATTGAGTTGTGCCAAAAGGTGCATATATTTTCCATCACTATCTTTGGGAAAATCGTAACCTTTCGGCAAGTAAGGCACTCCGCCAAATTTGCTTGACCAGAAATCAGTCGCCTTTCGTTCGTAAGTGATTTTGATAACAGGCTTTTCTGAACTTTCAATTTCTTGGCGAAAAGGTTCTAATTCAGCAGGAAGCTCAAGGTTTGTTTTCATTTTTTTCTACGTATTACAAACCGCATTTATCAGCTCAAATGCACGGTGCGTCAGCTCTTGATTTATCCATTATACATCAAATAACTCGCAGATGACGCACCCTACTAAAACCCTTTCAACTTTCCTCGGAGACGCGGATTTGAGAGAGATTCTAAATCAATGCGACAACTAAGCCGATCGCTCTGGCAAGAAATTCGGCAAGTAGTGAAAAGTTAAAATGTAGGGTGCGTCAGTCACCAGCCCAAAAGCGCCGAGAAAATCATCAAAACTGACGCACCTTAAAACGTAGGGTTCGTCAGTCACCAGTTGTACCTGTATGGTGCGTCAGCTTTTACATTCTCAACTACTACTAAGGGTGAATTTTCAGGTAAACAAAAATCCTGACCTTTTTTGTGAGGCGTGTATCCTTGTGCTAAGGCATGGAGAATTACCTCACGTACCAGCACAGGCGTAATAGCTTGATAATCATCAGAAAAACCAGTCGTCAATTTTTGAGCAGGATTCTCATATAACTCTACGTACAAACCAATGCCGTAATCGTCGCGTGAAATAAGCCAACGATATTTTTGCCCGTTTATGGTGATACTGCGTGAAGCTTTTTTAGGAAGTGCCATTTTTTGTCTGTTATTTTGTTAGCTAAAATGTGGGTGCGTCAGCTCTTGATTTATCGATTATTCATCAAATTACTCGCTGCTGGCGCACCCTACTAAAAGCCTTTGATTTTGCCTCGGAGACCGGGATTTGACAGAGATTCTAAATCTATTTTACAGCTTAGCCGATCGCCCTTGCACGAATAAACCGCCAAAGCTGTCCCTTGACGGTTGCAAACTCGCACATTGTAACCGTATTCGCTGGCGACAGTGCCAAAGCGGTTAACAAACTGATAGCGTTCCATATAATCGAGCAAACTCCAAAGTTGGCGGTTAACTATGATAATTACCCAAGTATTGCCGGGATCGACAAACCAGCGATCGAGCAATTTTCCGCCAAACTGTTTTTGAGCTAACCACAGACTCGGCACGCTTTTTTCGGTTTGCGAAAGCGGGGGCGACGGTAAATTAGCAGCGTTGCCAGTCGGGCAAGCCGGCTGCTGGGAAAAAGCCGCAGATTGTCCCCACAGCAAGGCTCCGAGGCACGCATAACAGGCGATCGGGAACAAAAATAAACTTTTTGTCAAAATGCCGTGCCTGCGACGGAAAACTTGATTTTTGTAGGGAAAGTTGTGGTAATTCATAAATTAACAAGGGCCGGTTTTGTACAAAAGTTATCTGTTAATATCGAGTCCTGTAAAATCGGTTTGTAGTGAGGAATTTAGTGCTCAGGAAATTTTGAGGACTGAAGTTCTTACTGCGAACCGGCACAATTGTTGTTAAAATTCCGATCGCCTAAACAATGAAGCAGGCAGACAAGCAGTAAAAGTAGAACCGCAATTTAACTCGCTAGTAACTTCAATATCGCCGCCCATCATCTGACAGAAACGCTGGCTGATAGTCAGTCCCAAACCAGTACCGCCGTACTTGCGAGTAGTTGAATTGTCGGCTTGAGTAAAAGGTTGGAACAGTCGCTCTTGCTGCTCTGGTGTCATGCCGATGCCCGTGTCCGTCACTCGGAAAATTAAAAATTCTGCATCCAAAATTAACATTTGAGCAACTCTGGGTTGATACTTATTTTTTAATTCTTCGCTGGTAATTCTTTCGACAGTAAGTGCGATCGCCCCATTAGCCGAAAATTTAGCAGCATTGCTGAGCAAATTCAGAATTACCTGCCGCACTTTCATCAAATCGCCGTGCATAGCGCCGATATTGTCAGAACTCAATACTTGCAAAGTATTGCCGTTTTTATCCATTAGCGGTTTGATGGTTGTTACCACCTCCTCGATTAAGCCGCCGACATCGAAGCTTTCGAGGTAAATCTCCATCTTGTCAGCTTCAATTTTGGAAATGTCGAGAATGTCGTCAATCAGTCGCAGCAAATGTTTCCCAGCAGTGCGAATTTTGTCTAAATCCGAGACAACCTCTAAGTTGCCCAACTCTTCGGCATCTTCCACCAGCATATCGCTGTAGCCGATAATCGCGTTCAGGGGAGTCCGCAACTCGTGGCTCATGTTTGCCAGAAAAGCGCTCTTGGCGCGGTTGGCGAGTTCTGCGGCTTCTTTTGCCAACTGCCACGCTTCCTCAGCGTCTTTGCGATCCGTGATATCCCGCAGCGTCGCCACCACCGCTTCGACGCTGCCGTCTGTCGCACAATGCGGGCTGAGAATGTACTCGTAGTCGCGGGTTCCCCAGCTTGCCGTGGGGACGATTACTTCGCCTTTCACGGGCTCGGCTGTGGCAAATATGGCGTCGCATTCTTCGTGAACCCGCTGCATAATTGTTGGCGACCAGCCTAATTCCTGCCAGGTTTTGCCGATCATTTCTCTGGGATTCATGCCGGCTGCTTGAGCGGCGGTGCGGCTGACATAAGTGTATTTTCCCGATCGATCGACTAGAAAAATTAGGTCAAGAGAAGCGCCGAGAATCCCGTCAACTGTTCTGGCGTGTCGGGCTACCTGAGCAGTCATTTGTCTGACAGCGATAGCGCCGCGGACTTTGGCGGCGAGTTCAAACTGCAAAAGTTCGTTGGCTTGTTGGAGGTATAGGGTGCGCTGTTCGACTTCTATTTCTAGTTCTGCTTTGGCTTTTTCTAGGGTGAGTTCGGCAAGTTTGCGATCGCTCACGTCTGTAGAAATTGTACCGACTGCATAAGCTTGACCTTCGGAGTTGCAGAGGGGAAATTTCAGAGAAATATAAGTGTGCGGGCCGTCGTCTTGAGGGATAATTTCTTCGAGGGTTAGGGGCGAGGAAGATTCGATAACTTTCAGGTCATTTTCTCGCAAGGCTGCTGCTTTATCTTCGGGAAAAATATCGCCGTCGGTTTTGCCTGTTATTTGCTCTTTTGCGATGTCGAACAAATTGTCGAAATGGCGGTTGGTGAGCAGGTATTTTCCGTCAACATCTTTGATGTAAATCACTGCTGTTGAGTTGTCTAAAATCGCTTGCAGCAGTGCTTCGCTCTTTCGCAGGGCTTTTTGAGTGTTTTGGCGATCGAGTATTTCTGGCTGCAATTCCAAGTTGAGGCGATTTAAGTCTTGCCAAGCTTCCTGGACTTGATTTAAGGCGATCGCGCTTTTTTCTAGTTCTGTATTTGCCGTCCGCGACTGCTTTGAGACGGAGTTTGCGGGCAATTCTAGGGGTTGGAAAGTTAGCGGGATCTGGGGATTTGCGATCGCCAGATCGCCCGCAAATTTTTTATAGCGAAAATCTACCGCTAATTTACCGTTTAAACTCGATTTTTTGGGAAATAAATCGGGAAATTCGCCGAAATTTAAATTGTCATAAATTAGATCCAAATTCTGGGATCGCTGCTGCGGTTCGGCGGTGGAGTTAGATGGCCAATTCCCGCCTGCTGTTGATAAATCTGAGTTAGCGGGTTTGGCAATCCGGCGGGTGACTGCAACCGCCAAGGCGAAGGGGAAAACGGCAGCAGCAGACAGTGCCAGCAGCCAGTTGTTGCCCCACCAAGTTTCGATCGAGGTTTTGGGGATGCCCCGCACTAAAATTACAGCGGGTTTTCCGGCTAGATTCTCCAGGGATTTTGCTGCTACTGTATAAGTTTGATTGCCTATTTGTATTTGCTGGGCAACTGGTTTGCCATCGGCGGCGCGTGCAGATCTCAGTAGCGATCTGTCTATCCACTTTAAGTCTGGCAACAGTTGATTTTTCGTAACACTTTGTCCGCTTACCAAGACATATTTGCCCTCATTAAGCGGTGCATAAATAGCGTAAAATCCGAGGAGTGAATTGACGGTTTCGCTACTGGCAACCATCGGGATTTTGCTCAGATTTGTTCCTAGAAATAAAGCAGCAATAACAGTCTGATTTTTTGGGTTTTTTACGGGAATTTCTGCATAATTCACAAGGACACGTTCGCTCAATTCCGGTTGCAAAGTTGGCAATTGTTTCTGATTTTCCGATTTAGCCAGAATTTTGCTGGCCATAATTGGATCTTTTTTTGCTAATTCTTGATATGCTAGGTTGCGAGGATTAAAATTTTGTCCTTCCTGGTTGAGATTAACGCTAACAATTATCTTCCCATCTTTCCCCACTAAAGCTGCACTGTGTATTGCTCCTGTTTTGACATGACTTTCCAGAATTTGCTTGACAGATTTTCGCAAATTTGATATGTTTTTGTCGCTGTTGTAAGCTAAAGCTGTTTGGGCGATCGTTTTGCTGTCAGAGGAGTTTTGCAAACGGTCAGCGGCGCGATCGAGTTTGAGATTGTAGTTAATTTCACTAAGGCTCAGTTCTGATTTAGCTTGATTTTGCAGTTGATTGCTTCCAACTGCTGATGTTAGCCAAAGTGCTGCTCCCGTTAGTCCGACTGGCAAGATTGTTTGTAAAGCCAGCAGTCCAATTAGCTGTTTTTTGGTGACGGACAAGTTGTAGGTACAGGGCTTGATAACTGCTTTAAATCTTTCGGAAGTCGCAACTTTAGTGGGCTGCAGACAATTTGGCTTGCTGTCGTTTAACTGAGTTTGAGCCATAGTAGTAGATGCTGAATCGGTTATAGATGACAGGCGATCAATTAATCGGGAACGCCATCAATTTAGATTTTAGATTTTAGATCGAGTTCGGTTAATCGCTGATCATAAAATTCTTCGCCCTCCCCTGGCCTAACTAAGCAATAAAATGACTGGGGTATTTTCAAATAAACTGCGTTTCTGGCTGTCAAACCAGATTTTGTTATTTAGTTGTTTTTACATATACTGTCGGCTCCTATTTAAAGTTTGTTGGGAGCCGACAGGGGGACATTGGTGTCAACTTAAGACTAAAACCTTTTGTATCTCTCGTTTATAGCCGAGTCTCGATCCCCTAAATCCCCCTTAAGAAGGGGGACTTTGACGCTCTTGTCCCCCCTTTCTTAAGGGGGGTTAGGGGGGATCGGGAAGACTATGAACTCGAACAGTACACTGGTACTACATAAGACGTTAAGTTGACACCAATGCCCGCAGACAGTCGCCAAACTAGGTAATTTTTCGATCGACTGTATCGTAAATTTACTTAAAACAAAGTTTAGCGTAATTATTGCAACACTTATATACGCTCGATCGCCTTTTCCCTGCTTCACCTTTTTTTCAATCCCACAACCGCCTACCTGCTTTACCGCCCAGTCGCTGGTGAGTATCTTTGAGCAAGGTTGGGATGTCTAACTCTTCGGGACACCGGGGCAAACATTCGCCGCAATCGGTGCAGCGGTTGCCTTTGCTGCCAGGAAACCAGTGTCCGGCATTTTCAAACATTGCATAGCGGTATTTGCCAAAGTCAATCATGTCGCATCCGACAGCGAGATTGCGAAGCCGCAATACTTCGGGAATGTTGATGTTTTCCGGGCAAGGCAAACAGGCATAGCACTGGCTGCATTTGTCGGTTTTCAAACTGCCTGCAATAGCCGATTCTAGCCGATCGAACGCAGCGATTTCGGCGTTGGTGAGGGGAAAGTCGCGATCGCAATATTTCAGAGGTTGCTCTAATTCGGTCGCATTTGCAGCCCCCACACTCAGAGTCCCAATCCTAGTATCGCTCAGTAAAAACCGATAGTTCAACTCTAAAGGCGAGAAAGGCGAGCACAATTGTGCGAGAGTTTCCGGGGGCGTGTAGAGTTGCCCTCCTTTGTCTGCCGGGGAAATGATGAAAACGCCCATATCTTTGTGATTGGCGAGTTCAATTGCCGGGGCGTTGCGCTGAAAAAAATAGTAGTAATGCAGATTGACAAATTCAAACAAATCTGTATTGATTGCAGCCAAAATCAGATCCAGAGGCCCGTGAGTCGAAAAGCCGACGTGCCGAATGCGACCATCGGCGAGGGCTTTGCGTACAGCTTCCATGCAGCCTGCGGGCGATCGCACCATCGCCAAATGTTCCCAAGTATTTAAACCGTGAATTGCCAGACAGTCGATACAGTCTAAATTCAGGCGTTTGAGGGATGCGTCGATGCAGCGTTCCATTGCAGCAGCATCCTCCGTCGGGGCAATTTTCGTGGTGACGTGGAGGCGCGATCGATCGACAGACAAACCAGCCGAGATGGCCGCACCGAGATATTCCTCGCTGCAACCGTAACCCGCCGCTGTTTCCAGGTGATTGATTCCCTGAGACACAGCCTCTTGTACAGTCTGACCGGCAGTTTCCTCAGAAGCCAAATAGCGCATGGTTCCCAAGGAAAATACGGACAGGTGCAAGTTAGTTTTGCCAAACCGTCGATAGCGCATAAATGTTAGGAAGTTTCGCCCGGGCTAAAGCCGCTTCTCTTGATCAAATCCTCTGGACGGAGGTTTGAGATAAATTCCCGGAATGCCCGGCGTTCGGCTTCATCAGCATCTCGATCGACCGGTATCGACGCATCGGCGACGACTTCTTCCATCACCCAGATGGGGCTATTCGTTCGCAGGGCCAGGGCGATCGCGTCGCTAGGTCGGGCATCGATCTCTTTTTTAACTTCACCCTGACGGACGATCAGCACGGCATAGAACGTGTTATCTTGCAGCGAGTGAATAACTATGCGCTCCAAGGTAAGACTCCAGGCCTCTAAGAAATTGACCATCAGATCGTGAGTTAAGGGCCGAGGAGGCTTGTGGCCTTCGATCGCGCTAATAATAGCCTTTGCCTGCTCCTGACCGATATAAATAGGCAAAGCCCGTCGCTCAGTAGCGTCTCTCAACAGGACAATAGGACTGCGCGTGGCTGCATCTAAGGCAATTCCAGCGACTTTCATTTCAATCATTCGATCGGCCTCATAGAATTAAGAAACTGTAAGGCAGTAGAGAACTTGGACATAAAGATCACCTAAATCCAGTATGACTCGATCTTCGCCCGAATCTGCAACCGATCGGGGACTGTCGATTTTAGATTTTAGATTTTAGATTGACTTGGGGGGGAGAGGGGAGGGCAAAAGCTCCTGTGTCTGGTTTGTGGTTGTGGTTTGATTTAAATAAGCGATCGACTAAGGAAAAATACTTATGTTTACAGGACTGATTCAATCTCTCGGAAAGCTGAAGTCGCTAGGCAACGATTACTTCCAAATTTCCTGCACCTCAAGCAACTCTTATCAGATTTTACAAGATTTAGCCGTTGGGGACAGCGTAGCCGTGGATGGAGTTTGTTTGACGGTGGTGGAAGTTCTACCGCAAGGTTTTGTGGCCGTCGCTTCCCCAGAAACCCTCCGCCGCACTACTTTGGGAGCATTCCCCGATGCTTGGGTGAACCTAGAAACCTCCCTGCGCGCCGGTAGCAAATTGGGGGGACATTTTGTGACGGGGCACGTAGATGCGATCGGCGCTTTAGCGACATCAACCCAAACCGCCAACGCTTGGGAGATGCGGTTTACTGCCCCACCAGCAGCAAATTCGGGATGGCAACGCCAAATCGCACCTTACATCGTTTCCAAGGGCAGCATCGCCGTCAACGGCATCAGCTTAACCGTGGCAGATTGCGATGCTGACGGAAACTGGTTTGAAGTTGCTGTCATTCCCCACAGTTTTGGTGAGACAAACCTCAGTTATTTGCAACCGGGAAGTTTAGTTAATTTAGAAGCAGATATTCTCGGCAAATATGTCGCCAAATTTCTCCGCAGCGGCTCAAGATCCCATCCCGAACCTTGGGAAGAAGCCCCTGCAATCAACAGTTTGGGAACAATTACACCAGAATTTTTAGCCGAACACGGATTTATTTAATCGCAGCCAAGATCGAACTCGGCGGTTGAAACCGCTACTATAGCAATCCTAAATCATTTGTGAATTTCTTACTCCCTCCCCTTGCTAAGGGGAGGGTTGGGGTGGGGTAAAAAAATTATGACTCCTGCAAGGATTGCTATATAGCAGTCCTAAATCAGTCGCAAAATCGATCGAGATCAGAATCCTTGTAGTGCGAGCATCTTGCTCGCGTACTATTTTTCAAATCATTTAGGATTGCTATATACAAACTTTCGTCCGAGCAAAGGAGGACACGGCAATGCCGTTTCCCTACCCAAAATAATCGTAGGGAAACGGCATTGCCGTGTCCAACTCCCCGCGCTATTTTGCAGAATTGATATTATTTTTATCTCTGCGCCAAGAGCGGTTCATGAATTAAATTCTATTCCCCAACAAAATTGTTTTTCTCCCAAAACAATCCCGCAGCAATTCCAGCCTGAGAAACTAAAAACAATGCTGCAATTAATAGCTTTTGAATGCCCGCTGCGTGGAAAAATGGATAAGTTAGCAAATTTAGATAAAATGACGGATGTTGCAGTTTCCCATTAGCCGCGCGTTTCGAGATAACTTGCTGAAACAAAAAAGCACCTCTACCATAATTGAATTGCTGTTGCCAAAATTTGCGAAGAGTTAGTGCGTGGGAGTGATAGACTGTAACTTCGGGAGCGTAGATTGCGGCATTGCCCGAATGCAACCACCGATCGCAAAATTCCCGGTCTTCTCCAGCCGCTAAAGAAAAAGTCGTGTCAAACCCGCCGATTTTTTGGAAAGCCTCAGCGGGAAGGGCAAAATTGTTAGAAGTGAAAAATTGCGCGCGATCGGCAATAGCATTGTAGTAACTGTAAAGGTAATCGATCAGTTGCTGGCTGGCAGTAGAATAGATGTTATCCGGCAGCGCGTTGACAGTTCGCCCTCCGATTAAACAGTCTGGTGTTTCCACAAATCGCTTTTCCAGATTTTGCAGCCAATCTGCCCCCACAGTACAGTCATCGTCTGTAAATACTAAAAATTTGCCTTCTGCTGCAAAAGCTCCAGTATTTCGCGCCGTTGCGGGGCCGGAGTTTGGTTGTGTCAGAAGTGTGATATTTAACTGATTTTCAAAAGGGGAAATTGTAGTTTCTACAGAGATTTCGGTGCTGTCGTTGACGACAATCACTTGAAACTTATCGCGCGGATATTCCAGTTCCACAAAAGACTGAAGACACGCGGCTAATTTCTCGGGACGATTGTAAGTCGGAACAATAATTGAAAATAGAGTTTTAGCTTGGTTCATTATAAGCTGTTCCGCATCTAAATTGTATTTTTGGGCGGGCGGGACGCCCACCCCACAAGAAGATTTAATGGGAGCATCCCATTTTTGCTTTCATATCATGGACGGTTGCATCAGAATAATATATTTGAATGATATAGCGTGCCAGCGTCTCGCTCGCGGCTAGATCGTTCGCTATGGACGACGTGAGCACTCCTAAAAAACGCTTTTTACCAAATTGGGATGCTCCCGATTTAATTTTTGTGGAACAGGCATCTTGCCTGTTTTTGAGAATGGTGAAATATGTCAATTATAACTAATAACTTTTATTCTTTCAATCGATACAACACCGACTCAGTATTAAAATCTTTCCCGAAAACTGGTTGCAGCGGGCCCTCGGCACTTGTCAGCCAAGATAAAGCTTGTCTGGTGTATTCGTCTGTCTCAGTCAGGGGCCCGAATCCCACAGTCCTAATTTTATTTTGTCGGAGGTTGTCAATCCATGCCGAAAGTCGATCGGCTCTAAACGGCACATATAAAACTTGTCTGTCCAAATTTCTCCCGTAAAACAGGTAGCTGCGGGAACTCAAAAAGAAGCCTATTCTTTCCTCTGGTAGTGTATTTTTATCAATATACTCGTAAATTCCGCGATACAGCTCTGTGCGTGCAAAATCTCGTTTTTCTCTCCAATGACCAATTACTATCAATCCTATACAGACACCCATTATCACTATGTAAATGAATTTTTTGCGGGTGGGAAATAGATGATTAAGCCATTCTAAGCCAGGATTAATTTTCCACAATATCGCAGCCAGCGTCACTGACACAAGATAAAATATCGGATCTGGTAATATATATTGCCAACTCGGAGCTAATATTTTCCAGATACTATTAATAGCTTCTCTGGGGTTAGACTTAAAATTGTCAATCAACAAACTCCCCCAAACAATACTATCTCCGGTGAAGGAAGCATTTTTAATATAATCAAAAATTGTGTTGCTAGTAATTCCGAACAAACCACTAACCAAAACCACTGCCAGAACAACTAGATTTGGAGTTCTCAAGAGAGTTGCTGTAGCTGCTGCGGCGACGGCGAGTACGCTTAAGAAGGGAAATCCGTATCTGAGGTTAAAACCGAGTATAGGGCTGAGTTGACCGATCGACTCTCCCGCAGTACCCGAAGTGTAAGGTGTAATTAAATACAGAATTCCTGTGCTGCCAAGAAGTATAATTAAAATGATATTATTTTGATTGATTATTCTGGTTTTACCTTCGATCAAAGCCAGAGGTGCTGCCAATACCTGAAGTGCGATCGCCAGAAATGGCAGTTGCAATCTAATGATAATTTGTAAGCCGAGAGTTTGCCAGTGGGAAATATTGCTGGGATTAAATTGAGCTGCTAAAGTGCTTTGCCAAATCTTTAAAAGTGGCGAAGCGGGCGGCGCAGGTAGGGTAGGTGTTGGCTGCTGTACCGGAGGTGTTGGCGACGGCGGTACCGTAGGTGTTGGCGGTGGTACTGGAGACGGTAAGGGAACAGGCTGTAAGGGAATTTTGATCTCGCCGGCCTCGCCGACAGGATAATTGATGTGCAGCAAGTTTCTCGCATACCAAAAACCTCCTAAAAGCAAGCAACAAGCTATGCCGCACAGCAAGACGGGTTTGAGAAAGCGGCGAATTTTAAAATTAGCTGGTGTGAAATTTTTATTAAGGGCGAATCTTTTAATTTCTAATATTGCTAATCCTGCTAAAAGTGAGGCTGCATAGACTATTCCGGTGATTTTAATTCCGGCTAGCATTCCGGCGGCTGCTAAAAATAGGGAGAGTTCGGATTGCGATCGGCTGCTATGATAGGATAAACCTAGATACAAACCGACTGTAAATATTGCGGCTAGCGGTAAGTCTGGGTGAATGGTGTTAACTTGGTTGAGCACCATCGGTACTGTCAATACTAAAGATGCTGCTGCCATGCCATGAATTCGGCTGGCTCCAAATTTTACGCTCAATAGATAGACTGCAATTCCCTCAAGTATCCAGGCAATTAGCAGGGGACAAGCTGCGAGAAAGTCTTCTCGGAAGGGGAGCACACACAAAGCAGACAAAACGTGCCAATTGTAGGGATATACTCGGGCTTGCTCGTGTTCAAAAATCCAATTTCCGGCGACATCTAATAATGTAAATGAATGGGTTTGATACCATCGGGCGATCGCAGGTAGGTGAAACCACAATGAATCATAATTGGTTGTGGGTTTGCTTGCGAGAGTGTCCAACAGCAAAACCCCTGCAACAGCGGTGGCAAAAATAATGAGGCGTTCGGATTGGCCCAGAGGTTGCTTGATTCGGGGAATCGGCAATTGCGAGAAGGTAAAAGTTTTGTGGTTTTTTGTATAAAGCAGGATTACGCCGATCGCACAAATCAGAATTTCAGCTATAATAACCGCAGAAATATTTAGTCGATCGGCACTTCCTAAAATCAAGCCGGTACAAACTTGTGCAATGCTCCATCCCGTCAGGAGTACGAGGAGAAAATGGGGAAACGAACAGTTACTGTTTTCGTTCTGATTCTCGAAGGCAAGAGACAAGCTTAAGGGAATCGGGCCGACTACAACAATCAGAAATAAAATTAATTCCCACAAATGCTGCGCTATTAGCATAAGCTGCAATTTACCCATTTTTATTGGTTTTTCCTCGTTACCAGAAAGAGCCTGGTAACGAAGAAAAGCAACGGGATTGCGTGCCCGTTCCACAAAACATAAATTTTCTCGTGGGGCGGGCTATTCGCGCGCCCTAAAAAAATTAATCCAGCCCATCCCCAAGTTTTACCTGCTAGCTTGCTTCTGAGTTTTGGGTTTGACTGCTTCGGCATCTTTGGGCTTAGAAGTGTCAGCTTTTAACAGTTCCGGGAATGGCGGCTGGAGGTTGTGAACTTCGATGTCCATTCCCAGCGGCAGAGGTGGAAGCTGGGGCAGATCGTTTTCTAAATCCTTGAGTCCGCTAGCGGTTTGTATTTCCACCATTTTCGGCATTTGCGGTACTTTGGCGGTTTCCAAAGTGCCGACCATTCTTGCCAGAGCGAATTCTAGCTGAGAGCCCGGGTCGATCGCCACCCAACCCTGGTCAGTCATTTGCCGAACCTCGAAGTGGAGGTGAGGCCCTGTAGACATTCCCGTACTGCCGACGCGGCCGATCGTCTCTCCCTGTTTCACCCACTCTCCCGGTTTCACAAACAGTTCCGAAAGGTGGCCGTAGAGAGTTTCCTGAGACTTTTTGTGGTTGAGGACTACCGTCAAACCGTAGCCGCCCAACCAATCGGCGATCGCCACTTGACCCGCATAGGCGGCCAGTACGGGGGTTCCCAGCGGGGCTCCCAAGTCAGTTCCGGTGTGAAACCTGCCGTAGCCCATAACCGGATGAGTCCGCCAGCCAAACGGCGAAGTAATTTCCGCAGCAATAGATAGCGGAAACAGCAAGCTTTTGTTGCCATTTCCGGGCAAGCCTGCGGGACGCGGCGTGAGATTGTAGTAAGCAAAACCTGTATTGCTGTCGCTGCTGACACTAATCGCACCGACTTGAATCGGCCCGAGTCCCATGCTGGGCGCTGGAGCGCCGCCGCCGTAAGATGCAGGGTTAGCCGAGTATCCAGCGTCTGCCGAGTATCCGGGGTTAGCCGAGTATCCAGCGTCTGCCGAGTATCCGGGGTTAGCCGAGTATCCGGGGGGTGCGTAAGCAGATTCCGGCGGGTTTGAACCCCCCCAAAGCTGGCTGCCTATTTGTTGAACGGCTTCACCGACTTTACTGACAGCATTCGGGCTACTATTTCCGGCAACAGTTTCCCGAACATTGCCCGGAAGGGTCGGAGCATTCCCGGGAAAGCTTTCTGGTAGATTTCGATGAGGAGGAGGAGGTGCAATGTAGGAGTTGCCTGCGATCGGAGTTTCCGGGCTGTAGTTGGGTTCTCCTGCATCTGCCGTCACCGGCTCGGAAACAGCAGGGGGCGCGCACGAACCGCCTTCGCAGCCGGTCGATCGTTCTGCAAACTCTATTGTTGTTGGCGCTTCGTAGCCGCCTGTCGCGCCAACGCTGTAGTCTGTTTGGTCGGTTTCAGCGTGGGCTGGGTTAACTGGCGCTTCAAAAGGCGGCTCCTGGGCCGTTGCTTCTGGCAGGGGAATCAGCGCGGGTTCCGGCAGATAATATTGGGTGGGAGGTGCTTCGCTGGCGTACTCCGGCTCGGGCGGCGGAACTTCTGCCTGCGGTGCAGGGTCTGGTTCTGGCGACCCTTGGCTGAATTCGGGTTCCGGGGGCGGGATAGGAACTTCAAATAATGGCTGGAGGTCTGCGGCGCTGGGGACGGCTTGTTCTGCTGGCGGAGTTTCGGCTTGGGCCCACACTATGCCTTTGCTGAGCAGTCCCAGACTGGCAAGGCAACCCAGTCCCACCAGCAGTGAGCGCTCGGACAAAAGGCGCGATCGAGTCCGGGCGCCTGTAGGGTTCTTTTTTTGCTGTTTGGTGTTCAAATGGGCTGTTATTTGCTTGTCTGGAAGTGGTTTCACGATTTTTTTTTCCCAACTCAACAGGGGGCGCAAGGAGATCGAAGTCAATCGATTTTAGATTTTAGATTTTACCCCACTGATAAATCCGGGGGCTGGCGATCGGGAGCGAGGAGCTTTTTCTCGCTCTACGATGAATCCGGGGTTGTGACCAAATTATTTTCGGTCAGGATCGAAATGTATTGCAATCCTTGTCTTTATTACAGCCCTAAATGATTTTACCGGGCTTGAGGCAATTTTTTTTGGCGCATCGAACAAGGTTGAATGCCACTGCGTCGAGCCTTCGATCGATGCCCTGGTTTTTTCGATCTCGATTGCACTGGCTCAGGAGCCTGCGAGCGCCAAACTGATGATAGCGCTTTGGTGTTCGTCTATGTTAATTATTTGCCGAATTTTTGCGATCGGGTTATGCCAAATTTCGGGCGTTGGTCGTCCTTAAACAAACGGCCTCCTTCAGCGCGATTTTTTGATGAAAGCCGATCGTCCATTTAAACGCATATGTTGCACCATTCTCAATTAACCTTTTATGAACAGGCTCTCCGGCCTGTGAAGCGAGAAAATTTATCTTTTGTGGAACGGGCCGGAGATCCCGTTCTTGAGAATGGTGCAAGATGTGAGTTTAAACTCAGTCGGCTTTCATTCTTGATTGTTTACAATACAAAACAAATGATTCGCTTGGGGATGGATGGGTTTCATGACTGTAGCTGGCGATCGCTTGACAAATTTTCCCGACTCTGAATGCGCCGGACAAGCTGACGGAACCGGTTGGCAGTGGCAAAGCTGGGAAGGCTTGCCCTATTTGACTTGCAGCTTGCTCGACCGGTGGTCTCACGGCTTTTTTACGCGCGATTTCTCGCCGCGGGGGCCGATCGAGCTGACGGAAGTTCTCGAACCCGGAGCCCGGGTTTACCGCCTCCAGCAGGTACACGGCAATGCGGTACTCAACACCACTGAGTTGCCCCCGGTTGTGGCTCGCGGCCCGGAAACCCCGCCCCAAAGCTATGAGTCGGCTGATGGCTTGGTGGCTGTGCGGGAGTTGGAGGCGCTTTGGGTTTGCTCGGCAGACTGCGTGCCGGTGCTGATTGCTGACGATCGTACTGGACTGGTTGCGGCAGTTCACGCGGGTTGGCGCGGGACTGCTGCTAAGATATTACCAGAGGCGATCGCTCAACTTGTGGCGCAAGGCAGTAAAAGAGAAAATCTGAAGATTGCTATGGGGCCGGCGATCGCTGGAAAGGTTTACCAGGTATCTGTGGAAGTGGCTGCGGAACTGGGAGCCACGATTGCTCCCAAGAGTGCCGTTAGTGCGACAGCCGACGGCATTCTAGAGTTTTTGCACCAACTGCCGGTAACGCCTGTATCGGCCGATCCTGAACCGGGAAAAGTACGCTTGGATGTTCGCCTCTGCAATGCTCTGCAATTGCAGCAGTTGGGAATCGATCTTTCTCAACTGGCGATCGCTCCTTTCTGTACTTATTCTGACTCGGCTCGCTTTTTTTCCTACCGCCGCGATCGACTTAAAAAAGTCCAGTGGTCGGGAATTGTGAGCGCCTGCGGGACAAGTCCCTGCTGAAGGCATTCGGCACAAGGTAAAATTTTAGATTGCCTGCTCTAAAAATAACAATCTAAATAAAAATCTTTGGATTGAGGAATTTTGATTTCCGAATGCCTTCTACTTTCTAGCTTCTACCCTCGTAAGGTTTGCTGGTTCCTGTCAAAAAGCACTAAAAACTAGCAGCAAAACTTTTGGGAAAGCGGCCCAGCCCCCGCCCCGCTTTCCTCTCTTGTTAAGATTGCTCTATAACGAGAGTCTTCAGCGGGTTATTACAATGAGTGAGCCAACTCCCTATCAACTGCTTGAAGTCGATGAAGATGCTTCCTTTGATGAAGTGCAAGAGGCCCGCACCCGTCTAGCCGAGCAGTACAGCGGTGACAAGAAACGTTTGGAATCGATCGAAGTTGCTTATGACGCGATCCTCATGGATCGCCTGCGCCAGCGACAGGAAGGTAAAATTAAAGTACCCGAACGCATCCGCTTTCCCGAGCGGCTGACTCCCGCACCCCCAAACTTTACTCCCTCTGCTCCGTCGGGCAGCCCTGCTTGGTTGCAGCGGCTGATCGATACTCCTAGTCGAGCGGACATTTTGTGGCCGGCTGGAGTGTATGTGGGGTTAGGCGGACTGAGTATTTATCCGGCGGCTAATGATTCTTTACTACAGTTGACTCTGGCTCTTGGGGTCGGCTCTTGTCTTTATTTTGTTAATCGCAAGGAACAAAAATTTGGTCGGGCTGTGCTGCTGACTGTGGCTGGCTTGGTTATAGGCTTGGTGCTGGGAGGCCTTTTGGGCCCTTTGGTCAGTACGGCATTTATAACAACAGAGAAATTTATCGCTTTGTTTGCGTTTTTAATTCTGTGGCTGGTTAGCGGTTTTCTGCGATAGTCAGTTGACAGTTGGCAGTTGACAGTTGGCAGTGGTTAATTATTGTTATTGGTTAATTGTTATTGGTTGGTTCGTAGATTTTAGGTGTTAGTAGTTAGTTGATTGTTACCAATTACTAATTACCAATTAAAAATTACCAATTAAAAATTAACAATTACCAATTACCAATAACTAATGGCTGTTGATGGTTGACTAATGATTGATGACTGTTGACTACTGACAACTGATAACTGACTACTGACTATCTAAAATAATCTCAACTGCTTCGCTCAAATTGTTAGCAATTAAATCCGGTTGGTGCATTTCTAGTTGGGTGCGATCGCGAATTCCGCACAAAACACCAATTACCTTGACACCGTGCGTTTTTGCTGCTATAATATCTGCCTCCGTATCCCCCACCATCCAAAGGTCAGAAGCCGGCGGCATTTCGGCGAGAGCTTTTGCCATCAGCAGGGGTTTATCTTTGACATCCCCGGTTTTGACGTAATCGTTGGGGAGGCAATAGCGGCGGTTTTCTGGGAAAAAATGCCCTAAATTGCAGCGGTTGAAGGCTTCGTCCAGTTCCCTGACGCGGCGCATGGTCATCACCGCTAAGTCTACTCCAGCGCGCTGCACCTTTTCGAGGGTTTCCAGAGCGCTGGGGACTGGTCGATCGTACATCAGGTAGGGGAACGTATGGACGGTTTGACGGCGTTTCTGGGCAAATTCGCGGGCTTGGGCTGCGTCTAATCCTGAGAGGATGCCGATTTCGGTTTCGGGAACCCGCGCGCGCTTCATGTCCCAAAACTCGGCTTTCGGTAATTCGCGCACTGCTTGCCCCTCGCGTTGAGTCCTTGCCAGACACTCCTGGTAAACTCGGTAATAGCGATCGGACACGTCCATGATCGGGCCGTCAAAGTCGGTAATAAGTCTCAGCATTTAGCAGAGTATTTTTCAGCTTTTATACAAATTGTTTTATACTGTATCACTTAAAAGGTGACAGCGCCTCTACAAAACTTGACATAAAAACTAACCTTACCAGTTAACCAAAAGCGATGCTCTACCATAACGACGAAATGCTTCCCACATTAAGCATACAGAGCAGCCAGAGAAGCATTCACGTTCTTCTGAATAAGCTGTTATCCTTGCGTCGGCTTGAATATGTGGTAATCGATCGGGAACTTAAGATTCAAGAAACATCTTTGAAAGTGCAACAATTTGCCGATAATCCCGATCAAGTTGCACAAGGAAAAGATGTGCGCGCTGGTTTTCCAGAATTGATAGGAATTGAAGAAATTCTCACCAATATTATTGAAGAACGGGTGCAAAGCTTTCAGTTAAAAGCTAGTACGAGGGTTTTAGAGGACGGTTCTTATTTATATTTTGATTTATATATTTTTGGATATAAAGAACTCCAAAGAATCGAAAATTTAGTGCTTTTTTGCGAAAATGTAACAAGCAGCGTTGCCGAGCGTCAAAGCATACTTCAGGCAGCCAATGAGAACAGTATCATCGCAAATTCCTTAGCTACAGCTCACGATTATATTTATAAAATCATCAACTCTATAAGTGACGCTTTGTTAGTAACAACGGCATCGGGAAAAATCAAAAAAGTAAATCTCGCTACGGAAATATTATTTGGATATAGTGCAGATGAATTAATTAACAAATCCCTATCTACGATTACTGCTGACGCAGAATTATTGCGTCAATTCAGCCAGCTACCTCCGGCAATTAAAAGCGAATATTGGCATCAGATAAAAGTAGTTTGTCACACTAAAAAAGGTTTAAAGTTAACTCTGGCTTTTTCCTGCTCTACTATGGATACAAGCATAAAAAGCAAGCAGGCAGATAGCTACGTTGCACAAGATTTGGTCTACATTGGTAGGGATATTACCAAGGAACAGCGCCTAAAAAATAGCCAAAAAGCACAGTATGCTGTCACTACAATCTTGTCTGAATCGACTTCTCTTGATAACATTACTCAGAAAATTTTGCAAGCTATCTGCGAAAGTTTGGAGTGGGATGTCGGGGAACTTTGGACGCCAGTTACAAATGATAAAGAAGCTAGATTTTATCCAGAAAAAAGGTCAGAAAAACACGAGAGTTTTTCCGCCCTGGAATTTTGCTATCCAGTTGCGGAAACTCCTGCTTTGCGCCGGGTGGGGTTTTGGCAAGGAATAGCTGAAGTTGGCAATTTTCTAGAAAGTGGCGAGCAGATTATTTTTGCTTCGGGCGTGGGTTTGCCGGGAGCGGTTTGGCAGAGCGGTTCTCCGCAGTGGATTACCGATATAGTTAAAGATAGCAAATTCGTGCGATCGCACTTAGCTAAGCAAGTGGGACTGCACTCTGCCTTTGCCTTTCCGATTCACGCTAGCGGCCAAGTTGTCGGAGTAATGACTTTTTTCTGCCAAGAACAACTGCCGCCGGATCGAGATTTACTTCAAATCATGGCTACTATCGGTTCCCAATTGGGAGAATTTATCAGGCGCAAATATGCAGAGAAAGAATTACAGGAAGCTGAAGCTTCAATCCGCATTTTGTACGAACAGGAAAAACGGCAAAGTGAAGAATTGGCTCAGAATAATTTAGATTTAGAACAGGCTAAATTAGAGTTAGAAACGGCTAACCGGGAATTGCAGCGGATCGCGTCTGTAGATGGTTTGACTAAGATTGCCAACCGCCGCTGTTTTGACAAAACAATGGAGTCGGAATGGCGACGGCTGGCTAGAGAGAAGCAGCCACTTTCTTTAATTTTGTGCGATATCGATTTTTTCAAACTTTACAACGATACTTACGGACATCAAGGAGGTGACGAATGCTTAAAAGCAGTAGCTGAGATTTTAGCTCGAAATGCTCGGCGGGGAGGGGATGTAGCTGCCCGCTACGGTGGCGAAGAATTTGCAGTAATTTTGCCGCAGACTGATGCTAGAGGAGCCATGCAGGTAGCTGAATTTATTCGCACCGATTTGAAAGCTGCGGGAATTTTTCACGCTGCTTCCAAGGTAAGTGAGTTTGTAACTCTCAGTATCGGGGTCGCTAATGCTGTGCCTGCTGCTGGTTTATCGATTGAGGGGTTAATTGGAGAGGCCGATCGCGCGCTGTATCGAGCTAAACTAGAAGGACGCGATCGCATAGTTTGCCTAGACTCGAAGAGAGAATTTCAGGGCGGGAAAGGAGTATTTTCTGATGATTGTGAGAGAAGCTAAAATCGCTGACGCACGCGCAATTGCACGGGTTAATGTAGACACTTGGCGGACAGCTTACCGAAAAATCGTACCAGCAGATTACCTCGCACAGTTATCCTATGAAAAGCGAGAAAGCAATTGGCGAGAAATCCTCGTAAACGCAGAAAAAAGTGAAGATTTTGTGTGCGTTGCTGAGAATGAACTCGGACAAATTGTTGGCTTTGCTGCGGGCGGCTACGAACGAACTAACAAATATATTCATAAAGGAGAATTATTTGCGCTCTATATTTTGCAGGAATATCAGCATCAAGGAATCGGACGAAAACTCGTGGTAACAGTTGCAGCAAAACTGGCTCAATTAAACTTAAATTCGATGTTAGTTTGGGTTTTGAGAGATAATTCAGCCTGTAGATTTTATGAGATTTTGGGAGGTAAGAAAGTGGACGAACAGCAAACAAATAGAGCAGGAGTTCTACTCAAGGAAATTGCTTACGGGTGGACGGATATAACAATGCTGCTCGATACGCCCGCATGACCTAAAAAGTGGAAGTTTTATTCATCATCGATCAAACTTCCCCTCTTCATTTGTTCCCGTTCTATTGCCTCAAACAAAGCCCGAAAATTCCCAGCCCCAAAACCTCCAGCTTGCACCTGTTTGCCGTTAACCAAAGTAACTCGGCGCTCAATAATCTCGAAAAAGAAAGTCGGTTCTGCAAAAATTGGCTGGGTAAAGATTTGCAGCAGCATCGCTGCGGGAGTCTCTTCTTGCCAATCTGCCAAAACTTGACAAGCTGCAATTGCTTGCCAATCTGCAGGCACATAGTTTTGCCGCTGCTGCAATTCGGAGTAATATGTTGGAGGAACCGGCAGAAAAGGCAAACCGCGCGATCGCAAATCGGCAACAACCCCTACAATATCAGCAGTTTGCAAAGCCATGTGCTGAATTCCCGGCCCCCGATTTGCATCCAAAAACTCTTGAATTTGAGAATTAGGGGATGCCGATTCGTTAATAGGCAACTGCACCCCACCTTCCGAGTGAATCATAACTCGGCTACGCAAAGCTGATTTGTCAGTTTGAATGTCAAAATTTTGCTCAGTCTGAAAACCTAATATTTTTTGATACCAATTAACCGCAACTTCCAAATCGCCCGATTCCACATTTAAAACTACGTGGTCAATCTTGCTGAACAACTGGAGATGAGCGGAATTTGGCGGCAGTGGATTCTCGCCGATTCCCTCGATCAGCGTGTGGCTTAAATCTCCCCAGCCAGCAATTTTTGCCCACTTAAAACAGCCTCTTTGGTTTAGACCTTCTTCAATCGGTGCGAGAACTTTAGCGCCCTGGGCGGCTGCTCTAGCCATTGCTAGTTCAATATTTTTAACCCGGAAACCGACATCGGCAATACCAGGAGGATGCAATTTCAACCAACTAGCAACGGGACTAGCTGGTGTCAGGGGAGAAGACAAAACAAAACAGATATTGCCACTGTTCACAACTTCAATGTGAGTGTGGCTGTTTGGATACTCTGCTGTTGCTCGAAAGCCTAATTTGCTGACAAACCAGTCCCGCAACTTTACTGCATCTTCTGTGTAAAAGTGAATGCGATCGAACTCCATAATCAATAATTGAAAATGGAAACTGAAAAATGGAAAATCTGCAGATTTTCAGTGCGAAACTGCAAGGAAGGGATTGAGGAAAGGATATTTTTCATGTATTTTTCGTGTACCCAGTTAATAATAAGGTAAAAATTGAATATCCTAACTCCCTCTGAAGGCAGAAATACATCGGCATTTAAAACAAACCCGGTATCTGCGATAACTTGGGTTTGACCGTGAGTGCTTCGCCAAGCGGTAAGGTGCGGTGTGTATGAAGTCTTACATATAGATGTTCGGCGCAAGTTCTCAAACCTGAAAAGGTCATAATTTGTCTTGCCTTCAGCTTGCGGCACCTTCTCTTTCCTGCGTTCCAATCACTCCTGAATCGCTAAAAGAACAAATGACTTTCCGGCTGAATATTAATCTCCATCGGCACAGCTTGCGGGTCAGCAGAAAGAGCAAACATAATTGCATTTGCAGCAGTTTCGGTACTCAGCATTTTTGACCTGTCTACCTTCAAACTCACATTATCCCAAAACGGAGAATCCACCCCGCCAAAATAGAATAACGTAAACTTAACACCGTAGCGCCGCAACTCATCGGCCATGCACTTGCTGAAACCAACTACTCCAAACTTTGAAGCGCAATAAGCCGTTCCCATCGCCATCGAATGCTTGCCCAAAATCCCGATGACATTGCAGATGTGGCCGGATTTGCGGTCTTTCATCACATTCGCCGCTGCTTGAGATGTGTAAAAACTGCCTTTCAAGTTCAAGTCAAGCATCGCATCTAAATCAGCGGGTTCTAACTTGTTCCACTGCTTGAGAATTCCCGCACCGGCGGCGTTTATGAGAGCATCAATTTGTCCAAAATGTTCGACAGTTGTCTGCATTAGCGTCTCGACTTGCTGCAAATCGGTGATATCTGTAGGTACTGATAGTACCTCTGTTGCCGACAATTCGCCAGCTAAAGCGTCTAACTTACTGCTGTTTCTGGCGGCGAGCACCAGCGTCGCACCCGCGTCGGCGAGTTTGCGGGCCACCGCTGAACCGATGCCGCCCGTTGCACCTACCACAACCACAACTTTGTCTTGCATATCCCTTTACATTTCTTTACGTCCAGATTGTATGATAACTCAAGTTATGGGAATTGGGGAATGGGGCATGGGGAATTGGTTGTTTTATAATTGCTCCTTCTTCCTGATATCCGTTACATCCGTTACATCCGTTACAGAATCCGTTGCCGAACTTCCTTCTTTTGACTATTTTAGAGAAACTTGCCAGCCTTTTTCTACTTTTTTTAGCTGGAGAGAATCGCAGGATTGCAAAAATTTAGGAAACTTTCTACCGAGATTGAAATCCTTAATTATTTGGGTAATTTGCTTGCCGTATTGTCTGTGAAATTCGCTGCCTACATTGGAGAGAAATACAGAATTGTTAGGAGAGTTGCCAGTTAGGTCGCCAACTATTTTTACAAGAGCTGTTTCCAAGTCTTCCAGGGAATTAATATCTGTTAAGCTTGCAGGTTCTGCGATGCTAGCATTCAGATTTTCTTTGCTAAGTATTGGCGGTGGGGGCGACAATTTAACTTCAAAAAGAGTGACGTAAGTTTGAGAAGTTTCTGAGGGTTTGTGGATGACAAACTCGGTCGGATATTTGAGAAATATCTCCCTGGTTTTAGTGCCGAGCAAATGATTGGCAACAACTTGATTGAGGACTAAACCGTAATTTTCCCTAAATAAAGCTGAAACTGTAGAAATTTTTATCCACTGAGTAGAGGTGCGTTGTTGCTCTTTTTTGATTAATTCTTTTAGCTGAATAACTAATTGTTCTAGGGGTGTAATTTCCGGTATAGTTACGAGGGAATGGGTTTCTACTTGTCCGGTTTTGCTGTTTAAAACTATGATTTTATCTATTTGCTTGCGGACTTGAAATACGGTTAATCCGTGGGCTTGCAGTGTGTTGCTGAGGTGAGTGAGGGCGCGATCGGACGAACAGACAAAAATCTCCTTGGCTGTGGGATAATGTACGAAAATCGATGCGCCGACTGTAGCCATTTTCAGGTCAGCGCTGTCTTTGCCGGGGGGGACGTGAATTAGTTGATAGCCGCGCTGGTGAAATTCGGCATCTTTTTTGCCCATGCTGCGCCAGTTGGCAAAGGCGACTTTGATTTGGATGGGATAGTGGCAAATTCCTTCTAGGAATTTTTCGGTTTCGATGGTGAGTTGCAAGTTTTCGACATCTAGCAGCAAGATAGCAATGCCGGTAGGAAGCGAATTTGTTTGATTTGCGGTGGGAGTGGGAGGCTTTGAGGAAACTGAGTTTTGTGATTTAGCTGGTGCTGTTTGGGATTGGGCTAGCTGCTGAATTTTAGCAAATAATTTGCTGAATTGAGGTGAATTAATGAATTCTGGAACCAGCAGAATTTGTAGGTATTTTTTCGCTGTCAGCACCAGGGAATCTGTATCGCTGGCTACTTTAAAACTTTTTGTCAATTTTCCAATCAAAACTGACTGAAAATCAGGTTTGGCCCAGGGGGTTTTCCTATATTTTTCAGTTATCCATTCGGGATGCTGTTCCTGAATGGTAATTAGTGTTTGAGCGATATAGCGACTGATGGCGCTGAATGCGAGAGATTCTTGAGTCGCAAGCTCGGGAGTTCGATCGGGCATGGCCCTCTACAATGCGGGATGCTGTTTCAATTTATCACACTTCTAGTTTCTCGCCGGGAGTCGGACGATCGCCCGCCAAATTAAACCGGCGGCAATTAATGCCAATCCTGTCAGCCAAATTTGCCTCTCCACCCAAAAAGCCAGAAACAGACAATTCCCCAAACCCACCCAAGCCACCCACTGCGGATAAAGCCTTTCGGCGGGGGAAAGTTGCAGCGCGGCGAGGTTGGTAATGGCGTAATATATCAGAATGGTAAAAGCGCTAAATGACCAAGTGGTTTTGACATCGCCGAGGAGAATTAAAAGTGCGATCGTAACTTCCACAACCACCACAGCCACATAAGGCGTTGTCCCCTCTGGATTCAGCCGCGCCAAGACTCTCGGCATATCCAAGCGCCGCCCCATCGCCAGCCAGATGCGCGACAGCCCTAAAATTAAGTTCAGCAAGACTCCCAACATAGCGGTAATTGCGCCGACGGCTAGCAGTTGAGAAACTCCTGGAATTCGGAAACTGCGGGCGATGACTTCCAGGGGTGCAGTCGTGCCGCCTGTTTGTAAAGACAATTTACCGACTCCCCCCGCGCCCGCGACCACTACTGCTACCGCCACGTAAAGCAGCATTGTCAGTACCAAAGTGAAAATTATGGCTTTGGGAATGGTTTCCCTCGGTTCCCGCACTTCCTCGCTCATTGTGGTGATGCGGGCGTAACCGCTATAAGCGACAAACATCAGGGCGGTAGCCTGGAAGATGGAGCCGATCGAGCTATCATTCTGTAGCGCGGGCATTTCCCAGCTTACCTGTGGTAAACCAGCAACAATAAACACAGCCAAAGATAGCAGTGTAACTGAGACTATGGCAGTATTGGCAATATTCGATCGCCTAATTCCCGTCAATACAATTAAAGTGAGGGTGGCGACGGCGACTAAAGCTGTTAGGATCAGGTAAGTGCGATCGGCTACACCAACTGCATTTAAAAAATACCCCGCAAAACCCAAAGCAGCAGTAGCCGCAGAAGCCGTTTTCGCCAACAAAAACATCCAGCCTGCTGTAAAACCGAGCCAAGGATTGAGATATTTGTAGCCATATTCATAAGTACCGCCGCTAACAGGATGATTTGCCGCTAATTGAGCGCTGTTAAGACCATTGCAAACAGCCACTAAAGCCGCAATACCTACAGCCAAAATCACTCCCTGCCCCGCAATTTCCGCCGCAATGCCGATACTCACAAATACTCCCGTGCCAAGAATCGAGCCCAGGCCCATGAGAGTAGCGCCGAAAACACCTAACTCTCGCTTAAGCAGTCTTGAAGACATAACTATAGCAGGCAAGATGCCTGCAAAAAAATATTTATCTGTTGTGGAACAGGCATCTTGCCTGTTCTGAAGACATAACTATAGCAGGCAAGATGCCTGCTCCACAAAAATGTTTATCTGTTGTGGAACAGGCATCTTGCCTGTTCTGAAGACATAACTATAGCTGGCAAGATGCCTGCTCCACAAAAATATTTGTCTGTTGTGGAACAGGCATCTTGCCTGTTCTGAAAGAGGTTCAAGATGTAAGTATTAACCGAAACGGCCTTGAATGTAATCTCTCGTACTCGAATTGCCCGCAGAAGTAAAAATTTTACTTGTCGGCCCAAATTCAACCAGGCGGCCGATGCGACTTTCATCAGTATTAAAAAATGCCGTGTAATCAGAAACCCGAGCCGCCTGCTGCATATTGTGGGTCACAATCACAACAGTCAACTGCTGCCGCAACGTCTGAAATAACTCCTCAATCTTCATCGTTGAAATCGGATCTAGAGCAGAACAAGGTTCATCCATCAGCAAAATTTTTGGCTGCACAGCCAAAGCGCGAGCAATACAAAGTCGCTGCTGCTGTCCCCCCGAAATCCCCTGAGCCGATTTCTTCAAATCGTCTTTGACTTCATTCCAAAGCGCCGCACTTTTGAGTGCAGATTCCACAATTTCATCTAATTCTGCTTTGCTTTTGCGACCAAAAATCCTCACCCCGTAAGCAATATTATCGTAGATGCTCAGCGGAAAAGGATTTGGTCTTTGAAACACCATTCCAATTTGGCGGCGCAAACTATTAATGTTGACTTTCTGGCTGTAAATATCCTGTCCAAAAAACTCTACTCTTCCTTTAATTTTAACTTTTCCCTCCAATTCACCAATCCGGTTTAGAGCTTTGAGAAAGGTAGATTTGCCGCAACCTGAAGGGCCAATAATCGCCGTAATTTGCGGGTGAGGGATATTCATCGATAAATTTTCTAAGACTTTGTGAGTTCCGTAATAAAAACTCAAGTCCTGAACCCGCAATGCTGGCATTGCATGGGGGTCAATTTCCGGCGCGGCATTTTCTAGGAATTTATCTGTAGAGTTTTCGGCTTTCAAGTTAGCTTTAGGTTTCATTATTTGCCTCGTTATATTGTTAATATTTGACTGAGAGATGGACTTGAGTTATTGATTTATCGGTTTTGCAAGCGTTTCCGAGTTACTGTACGGGATGCGACGCTAGCAATCAAAACCATGCCCAAAAGCACAGAGGCAGCAGTCCACGCCAATTCGTTCTGCTCTTTGTAGGGAGAGCTGGCGTAGCTATATATTAATACTGACATAGAAGGAGTCGGAGTCAGCAGTGTCTCGGGAATTTCTTTGAGTTTTGAGATAGTTTCTGCACCTATGGGGGACTGCATTATCTCGCCCAATTTATCAATTAAAGGAGGCCAAAATTGACTCGACAACGCTGTTACAATCAGCGGTGCGGTTTCGCCGGCAGCCCTGGAAGCAGCGAGTAAAATACCTGTGGTAATAGTTGGAAGTGCTGAGGGTACGATCGTGCGAAACATCGTTTGAAAGCGTCCGCCTCCCAAAGCAGCAGAAGCGAGGCGGTAAGAAGTAGGCACTAATTTTAATGCTTGTTCTGTTGTCAGAGCAACAACTGGAAGCATGATGATGCCGAGGGCAAAACCGCCTGCTAAGGATGAAAATGCTTTGGTGGTAACGACAATTAGGGCGTAGGAAAAGACGCCAACTACGATCGAGGGAACGCTGCTGAGAATGACGGTGATAAAGCGGATGCTATTAGCCAGCGCTTTGTTTTCTCTACCAAACTCAGACAGAAATATTCCCGTCATTACGCCGATTGGAACACTAAATAACGTAGCAATTCCTACCATTAAAGCTGTCCCAATAATCGCATTTGCAAAGCCGTTGGGCTGGTCTTCAACTCCAACGGGTGCTGGTAGAGACACTAGCACTTCCCAGCTCAAATGTGTGAGTCCTTCTCCCAGGATTTTGTATAAGATAGCAAACAAAGGGAGCAGGGCCAGAGCTGTCAGAGTGAAAGCGATAACTGTCATCCCCCGGCTGAAAAATTTTCGGCTTAGCGACAGGGGATTGTTGATTTCTGCATTCAGAATACTGTTTGATTTTTTTACTTGAGTCATGGGATTTTAGATTTTAGATTAATCCAGCGGATAAATCTGGGGGCTTGTAACCAAAATGCTTTCGCTCATGTTAATTTTTAGATCCCTTGACGCCGATTAGTTGAACTAGCAATACTGCGATCGCATTTACCAACAAAGTGATCGCAAATAAAATTAGGGCTAAATACATCAAAGCGCCGATGTGCAGCGGTTCGAGAGCTTCCCGAAATTGACTCGCCAAAACAGCAGGAATTGAGTAGCTGGGAGCTAGCAGGGATTTGTTAATTTGAATCGAGTTGCCAATCACCATTGTGACGGCCATTGTTTCGCCTAAAGCGCGTCCCAAGGCTAATATGGTGGCGCCGATAATCCCCGAACTAGCTGCTGGCAATAACAGCTTGAATATCGTTTCCCAGCGGGTGGCGCCGAGGGACATGGAAGCACTTCGCAAATCTACTGGAACTGACATCAATACATCGCGGCTGATGGCGGCTACTGTTGGCAAAATCATAATCGATAACAGTATTCCGGCCGGCAGCATTCCGGGGCCTAAAGGTTCGCTGCTGAACAGGGGAAACCAACTGAAATTATCGAACAATGACTGCTGTAATGGCAACAAAAAGGGAATCAAAACAAAGATTCCCCACAGGCCAACTATCACGCTGGGAATAGCCGAGATTAATTCAACCAGGAATCCCAAGGGCGATCGCACCCAAACGGGTAAGAAGTTCTCGCTAGTAACTATAGCTACTGACAGCCCTAAAGGAAGTGCGATGATTATGCCGATCGCAGAACTAATTACAGTACCGTAAATAAACGGCAAAGCCCCAAACTGCAACTCGCCGATATCCCACTTGGGATTCCACAAGAACGAGAGTCCAAAATTGCTAATAGCTGGCCAAGCATCTTTAAAAATTACCGCACTCATCCAAAACAGCGTACCCGCTGTCGCTAGGGCAAAACCCCATACAAATAGTGTAAATCCTGACTCCATCCATAAACCTTCACCAGTAGTATCTGTCAAATCTACTTCTGTGTTTATTTCTGCCGGTTGCCGAGTCTGTTTTTTCGTGTTTTTTGAAAGATTGGTCATACCGGAATTATTGCGTAAAAAGTGAAATATTTGCTTGCAAGACGAGTAATTTAATGGGCTGGGTGCGCGCTGCGCACCTGGTTTGTAGGGTGCGCACAGCGCACCTTACACAGTAAATCAATCGCACATTAACCCGATAATTTATGAGTTTTGAGTCCTACATTTAACTCATCAACTCATAACCCTGTGCGATCGCCCAAATTAACCTCTGGCAACCACAGTCTGATTAACTGTTTGAACCACCTTTTGAGCTGTAGCTGAAGGAATTGTAGTATACTCTAGCTGTTTGTTGATACCTTGACCTGTAGTCATCACCCAATTAACCATCTTTTTAATAGCCTCTGCTTTCGCAGCAGGATACTGTTTGTAGATTAACAGCCAAGTCAAACCAACAATCGGATAACCGTCGTTAGGATTGCCTTCTACTAAGCGGAAATCTGCGGGGAATGTTTCCCCTGCTAAAGCTTTCTCTGCTTCAGCCAAGCTAGGATCTACAAACCGGCCAGCTTTATTTTGAATAAATGCTGTTTGGAGATTGTTTTGCCGAGCATAAGTATCTTGAACGTAGCCGATCGCACCCGCTGTATTTTTGACCAAAGCAGCTACGCCGGGGTTTCCTTGACCGCTGACAGGGCTTCCTGGCCAACTCGGCTGAGCGGCAGCTTTGATGCTGCTACCAGTTGCCTGCAAGTGGTTAGCAAAAATAAAGGTTGTACCGCTGCTGTCTGCCCGTACAGCTACTCTAATTGGAGTATTTGGCAAGCCTTTAGCTTGTCCAGAAATTCCGGCTATTTTAGCATCATTCCAGCGGGTAATTTTGCCTTCAAAGATGCCTTTCATCGCATCGTTATTTAGCCTCAGATTGTTCACTCCGGGCAAGTTATAAACAACTGCAACAGCACCGCCAGCAGTCGGAACCGCCATGACGCCGCGCTTTACCTCAGCTATTTGTGCAGAAGTCATCAGCGCGTCGCTGCCTGCGAAATCAACAGTGCCTGAAATTAATGCTTTGATACCAGCACCGCTGCCAGTTCCTTCGTAGTTTACAGTAATTTGATTTGCACTTCTCATCTGAGAGAAGTAGCGATCGTAAAGTGGTTTGGGAAAAGTTGCTCCCGAACCGTTTAGTGTGACAGCAGCTACAGCGGAACTAATCAAAGTCAGCGAAAATGCTGCTGCTGCTAGTGTCACTATAAAACCACGTCGCCAACGTCCTGTGAAAAAATTCATACTCCTCCTCTCCCTTAATAGCCCGCTTTGCAAATCTCCTCCATAGGATAGACTGAAATCCACAAAGAAAGGGATTGAATAGAATAAGCTTGTTTTAAATTTTGGTTAATAAGAGATTAAATAATAAAAGAATAAGCTTGTCTTAAATTTTGGTTAACATTAGATTAAATTATTGGCGGTTAGCTACTGCGAAAGCTATTGGAGTTATTGCGGGTGTTATGAACGATTTTTGCAACCTATGATTCCAGGGCAGCAGATCAGTCAATTTTTGACGCCGATGGTTGTTGAGCGAGCGCCACTTGATAATTCTTACCCTTCTTCTGAACTTTCAATTTTTGGCACGATCGCCACTTGATGTTCGCTACCGATTAATATTACTTTAAAATCTGCAGATTCTGACTGGAATAATTTGATTAGACTGGAAGTATTACCCAAAAATTGTTTTACAATTAAATCAGCATGAGAGTGATATTTAGCAAAAAAATCTTTTTTAATTTTTGCCACAGGAATAGCATCCTCTTTCAACTCAAGTTTTGCAGCTTCAATTATTTCCACCAGTATAGTTTTTAAAACATCCAGCGACTCAATAGGATTTGAATTGATATCTGGAATTATTTCTAGGAAATTTGGATTGACAGCAACAGAAGCAAAAGATACTTCAGACACCGGGGTAACTTCGTTTTCTCCTGATTCCGACAGTGCTGCTACATGGGAAGTTGTAGAAGTGAAAGCAACAGTACGGCGCTCTTGAAAAAGCTCAGCCACACAAGAAAATCGAGCTATCCGCTCATCAATAGATTTGTGTTCAGCCTTCAAAAACTCACCAATTTGATTAGCCAATTCTTCAAAACTAGGGACTTCCTGTTCCCTTTTGCAAGAATAGTGATTAGTATCACCAGTCAGAAGATTTTCTACAGACAACACAGCATTTTGTCGTCGCACCCGAAACACAGTCACTCCCTGATTTTGCAACTGATTGCAAAGGTGATTTAACAAACCGTCAGAAGAACAGACAAAAACTTGTTTTACATCCCGATAGCGGTATAAGATAGCAGCGCCAAAAGCAATCATTTTACCGTCAGCACTGTTAGAACCGCCCGGAACGTGAATCAGTTCGTAACCGCGATCGTAAAGTTCAGCATCCAATTTGCCCGTAGTAGGCTTTTTCCAGTTAGCAAAAGCAATTTTAACTTGTAGGGGATAGCCATACAAACTGACTAAAAATTTTTCAGCATTAACGTCAAGTTTCAAGTTTTCTGCGTCTAGGAGCAAAATAGCTATGCCCCGATCGCACTCTGAACTTTTGTCGGCGATTCCCTTCGGGATAGCTTCGCTTAACGCACCTTCCCCGCACCTGCTGCTAGACGGCGGTAGCAAAGGCTCAAATAATTGTTGGCGGTTAGGTTGAGGCGCATAAAACTGTTGGCTGCGAGAACGACCGTTTTTACGAAATCGATCGGGCGATCGTCGGGGATTTTTCACAATCTATCGAACGAGTATCGGGGATTTTCGATTAACTTATCATCGCAGCTTAACTTGTGGCAGTCGATCGCCCCATAATAGTAAAAGAAACTTAACATTTATTTAAACACAATGGCAAGAGACTTGCGGGGATTCCTCAAACTACTGGAAGAACGGGGACAACTGCGCCGGATTAGCGCTTTAGTCGATTCCGACCTAGAAATTGCCGAAATTTCCAACCAAATGCTGCAAAAAGGCGGCCCTGGATTGCTGTTTGAAAACGTCAAAGGGGCAGATTTCCCCGTTGCGATTAACCTGTTGGGTACGGAACAGCGGGTTTGCTGGGCGATGAACATGGAAAAGCCGATCGAACTAGAAGAGCTCGGCAAAAAACTGGGAATGCTGCAACAGCCAAAACCGCCGAAAAAGATTTCCCAAGCCATAGAATTCGGCAAAGTGCTGTTCGACGTAGTGAAGGCCAAACCCGGCCGCGACTTTTTCCCAGCTTGTCAGCAAGTAGTAATTGAGGGAGAAGGGCTGGATTTGAACAAAATCCCGATGATTCGCCCTTATCCGGGAGATGCGGGCAAAATTATCACCCTGGGTTTGGTAATTACCAAAGATTGCGAAACGGGTACGCCGAATGTGGGGGTTTATAGGTTGCAGTTGCAGTCAAAAAACACGATGACTGTACACTGGTTATCGGTGCGAGGCGGGGCGCGGCACTTGCGAAAAGCGGCGCAGGCTGGTAAAAAGTTGGAAGTTGCGATCGCCCTTGGAGTCGATCCCCTGATTATTCTCGCCGCCGCAACCCCAATTCCTGTAGATTTATCCGAATGGTTATTTGCCGGACTTTACGGCGGTTCCGGCGTGCAATTGGCGAAGTGCAAAACAGTAGATTTGGAAGTACCGGCGGACTCGGAAATCGTGTTAGAAGGAACGATTACCCCCGGTGAAGTTTTGCCCGACGGGCCCTTCGGCGATCACATGGGTTATTACGGGGGCGTGGAAGATTCGCCGCTGGTGCGATTCAACTGCATGACGCACCGCAAAGACCCGATTTATCTGACGACATTTAGCGGGCGGCCGCCGAAAGAAGAAGCTATGATGGCGATCGCGCTTAACCGTATTTATACCCCTATTTTGCGGCAGCAAGTATCGGAAATTGTCGATTTCTTCTTACCGATGGAAGCGCTGAGTTATAAGGCGGCAATTATCTCGATTGATAAAGCATATCCCGGTCAAGCGCGCCGGGCTGCTTTAGCATTTTGGAGTGCATTACCGCAGTTTACTTACACTAAGTTTGTGATTGTTGTCGATAAAAGTATCAACATTCGCGACCCGCGTCAAGTAGTTTGGGCAATTAGTTCTAAAGTCGATCCGGTTCGGGATGTATTTATTCTGCCGAATACGCCCTTTGATACCTTAGATTTTGCCAGTGAAAAGATTGGTTTGGGAGGCAGGATGGGGATTGATGCTACTACGAAGATGCAGCCGGAAACGGAGCACGAGTGGGGGGAAGTTTTGGAGTCCGATCCGGATGTGGCGGCGATGGTAGAAAGGCGTTGGGCTGAGTATGGTTTGGCCGATTTGAATTTGGGAGAAGTCGATCCGAATTTGTTTGGATATGAGATGAAGTAGGGGAATCAACCGTAAAGGCGCAGAGGAGGAGGGGAGAGTGATAATTTCTCCCTTTTTTTCGGAATTTTGATAAACTTAGAGTAACGTTTAGTCACTTCTGAGATTTTCAGTATGTTGGAATGGTTGCTCACGCTTAAAAATGCAAAATGAAAAATTAAAGATGGAGGATACACCATGACATCGCAACTTCAACAAACCATCAATCTGGCTCGGTCACTTTCATTTACAGAGCAGCTTGAACTCCTAAAAACACTATCCACAATCATTCAACAAACCCATTCTCTAGAAAACCAAATCACGCCCGAAGCAGACACAGATTTTTCAGGAGAAAGCTTTCGCACCTCCTGGCGACAAGCTGTAACCGGACAAACTCTGCCCCTTTCTGAACTTTGGGAGGGCATCGACGTTGACTGACACGCCTTTGGTAGAAATTCGGTTAACCCCTGAGTTTCAGCGCAAACTGAGAACCCTAGCAAAGAAATATCGCCAAGTCCAAGCCGATCTTCATCCTATCCTTGAGCAGTTGCAATTAGGAGCATTTCTTGGAGATCAAATCCCTGGTATTGGCTCTATGGTTATGAAAGTGCGGCTTAAGAATAGCAATATTCAAAAAGGTAAAAGTGGAGGTTATCGCCTGATTTACTGGATTTCATCGCCCGAATTGATTGTTTTATTAGATATTTACTCAAAGTCTGACCAGCAAGATACCGAAGTAGGGGAGATTCGCCAAATTATTAAAGCATTCATCACGCAATCTGAAGAAACAGATGTTTAGCTAAATATGTTCCTGAGTTAGAAGAGGTTGCGTAGTCTACTATTCTGCATTGCGGGGGTGATTTGATTTATCAGCAAAAATGGGATAATTCCATTATATCCTAAAGTTTGTGCCACAATTGAGGAACGATCGATTAATCCCACTGACGAACAAGCCCAAGCCTGTCTGCGCGTCTGCCAGATGTTCTCTAGCTACTACCGAGATATTCAACTATTCCGTTTTAATGCTCAAACCAGAGAAGTATATATTTTCGTGAGTGATGAGCTGCAAGTAATCGTATCTAGTAATGGACTTTGGAGGTTTTTGGATGAAACCGAACTTTTATGAAATGACCAGAGCCGAATTAAAAGCTTACGTCCTATCGCATCGGGATGATGATGAAGCGATTCGGGTGTTTTTTGGTCGCCGCAATCCCCCAGATTCAAAAGCGACATGGTACGGGCCGATGTGTAATGCTGAAGGTGCACCCATTGCAGAAAATATTCGCATCGCTGAGGAAGCAATTAAGAAAAGAGTTGAAATCGATCGCGAAAAACAACAACAACGGGAAAAAGCACAGGAGGATGGATTACGCCAAACATTAGAACGGGAAATTGAGCAAAAACTTAGAGCAAAAATTGAATTAGAAGTAGAAGCAAAGTTGCAGGAAAACTTAGAAAAAGAAATTGAGGCTCTGATAAGGGCGATCGCCCAATTTTTAGCGTCAACCACCAGCTTACCATCAAGACTGGCAGGGTCGATCGCACTTTTTGCGATCGAGAAAGGAAGTGAAAATTTTGGCGATTTCTAGAGGGGGCGATCGCATTGAGTGCGATCGGGACTTATGCGCTTCGTCAGAGAAACCGGGTTTTTTGCCTTATCTGCGGGCTGTAACGCGTCTTCTGGGAAAAAACCCGGTTTCTGGGCCCCATGCGTAAGTTTTGTAGGAAATTGGCAACAATCGCTCTAGCAGCAACAGCTACTCCGTCTCCCGAAGTTGCTTCAGTATTGCTTGCGTTGTTGGATGCTGGGAAAGTTGCGAGTCTTGACCCGTTGATATCGCCTTCTGGAGACAATAAATGAAATTGCTCCAAACTTTTTGGGTGTTGGGATGATTCTCTCCCAATCGGTTAAACCAGATTTCTAATGCTCTCAGGTAAAGCGGCTCCGCTTCCGGGTAGCGACCCATTGCCTTATAAAGCGTTGCCAGATTGTTCAAACTATTTGCCGTATCGGGATGATCGGCTCCGAGCTGCTGCTCGCAAATCGAGAGCGATCGCACTAACAAAGGTTCCGCCTCCGGGTAGCACCCCATTGAGTGGTAAAGTGCTGCCAGATTGTTCAAACTCCTTGCGGTATCGGGATGGTCGGCTCCGAGCTGCTGTTCCCAGATAGCGAGCGATCGCACATACAAGGGTTCCGCCTCCGCGTAGCGTCCCATTGACTCGTACAGCGCTGCCAGATTGTTCAAACTCCTTGCGGTATCGGGATGGTCGGCTCCGAGCTGCTGTTCCCAGATAGCGAGCGATCGTACAAACAAGGGTTCTGCCTCCGAGTAGCGTCCCATTGCACGGTATAGCTCTGCCAGATTGTTCAAAGTCGTTGCCGTATTGGGATGGTCGGCTCCAAGCTGTTGTTCCCTGATAGAGAGCGATCGCACATACAAGGGTTCCGCCTCCGCGTAGCGTCCCATTGACTCGTACAGCGCTGCCAGATTGTTCAAACTC
>NZ_JAUBPE010000014.1:0-5985 GCF_036700565.1 Microcoleus pseudofavosus SVA1_A4 | reverse complement strand
GCGATCGCACATACAAGGGTTCCGCCTCCGCGTAGCGTCCCATTGACTCGTACAGCGCTGCCAGATTGTTCAAACTCGTTGCCGTATCGGGATGGTCGGCTCCGAGCTGTTGTTCCCTGATTGAGAGAGATCGCACATACAAAGGTTCTGCCGACTGGTAGCGTCCCATTGACTTGTATAGCAATGCCAGATTGTTCAAACTCGTTGCCGTATCCGGATGGTCGGCTCCGAGCTGTTGCTCCCTGATCGAGAGCGAGCGTACATACAAGGGTTCCGCCTCCTCGTAGCGTCCCATTGACTCGTACAGCCCTGCCAGATTGTTCAAACTCGTTGCCGTATCGGGATGGTCGGCTCCGAGCTGCTGCTCCATGATCGAGAGCGATCGCACATACAAGGGTTCCGCCTCCTCGTAGCGTCCCATTGCATAATACAGCGCTGCCAGATTGTTCAAACTCGTTGCCGTATCGGGATGGTTGGCTCCGAGCTGTTGTTCCCCGATCGAGAGCGAGCGCTCATACAACTCTTCCGCTTCCCGGTAGCGTCTCGTTGACTCATACAGCACTGCTAGATTGTTCAAACTCGTTGCCGTATCGGGATGGTCTACGACTTTTTTTGCTAGTTCCTTAGCAAACTTCTGAAAGGTTGGGAAAACCCGCACCAAAAAATTCTCTGTATCCAACTCCGCCTCATAGGAAATTCCCACAAACGGAGGAATGTATGAGATCACGCCCTTGAGCTTCACCGCTGCTGTCGATCCCGGTTGGTTAAGTCTGTCTCGAATTTCCTGCAAAAGCTGAAGTACCTCATCAGGATACTGCCGTTGGACTTCCATTTGCCCAACTTCTTCGACAATTTCGGCAACAATAATCTCAGCTTCCGGTTCGGCAATTTCCACTGTTTTCGCTTCTTTGGCGATCACCTGCCAATACTCCTGTTCGTACTCCCTAATCTGCTTGCGTAGCTCTCGAATTCGCAGCCGGGTTTGTGCGTGTTCTTCGATCGGTGAAAGATTCAGAGTGCGCTCCATTCCTCCTACCTGCTCTCGGAGTATGTCGAGGTTATTTTCAATTTGACGTAGGGGATTGATTTGCATCTGTAAGACTCCGGTAGATGGTGGCTGGATTTCAATATACCCAATCTCTTCGGGCATTTTTTCTCCCGCTGTTTGTTGGGCAATAACCTGCTTATACTCTGCTTCGGATTCCCGGCTCTTCGGCTTAATTTTTTTCCGCATCTTCTTCAGATCCTTATATGATTAATTTGATGCTTCATTCTTGAATATCAGTAATTTCTAGATTATCTTCTCTATATTCTTGTAAAATTAATGCAAAAATCTGGAGATTTGAAATTGAATTTATGTCACATTTTAATGTGATTATAGTCTTACTTGTCTGACTTAGTTTGTCTACAACATTTACTTTGCGGACAAGCATTTTTATTCGTGCTTCCTCTTCAATATCAGAGCTAGTGTTAACCTGTTTGTCTATCGATTCATAATTTATTATGCTCTTTTGTGTTATTTTTGCAATCTCTTCCCACTTTAATTTTAGTGCCTCACATATTGTTTTGAAGGAATCAAGCTGAATAGGAACTTGATTGAAAAAGTTGCTCGCTGTACTGCGGGATAAGTTTTGAGACTTGGCAAAATTACTTTTTGAGTCAAATCCTAGCCTGATTAAAGCTTTTTCTGCTGTTTCTAGACCTTTTTCAGATGCAACAAGAGTAAGTTTTTTCTTTTTTCTGCATGGGCTAGAGTCTGGCATTTATTACCTCAATTTCATAAAAATAATTCTTAGCGCAGTCATATCTAAAGCATAAGGCAATCATAGCAAAGTCAAAAAAGAACAACAAGACAATCATTGCCTAGTCAAGGTTTCAAGGATTTGGGTTGACAATAAAAATATGAAATCTACAGGTTCTCCGAAATCATGAATAACAAGCTAATCACCAACCCTCACTCCCCACTAGAAATGATTATTGTCAAAGAGCGCTTGCGCCAATCGCGTTATAGCTTTAACGCAGCTTTAGCAGCAACCGTACTCTCTACCTGCATTAGCCTTGTCGGTGCAGCACTCCTATTATCAGGAAAAGTTCCTGAAGGCGCTGTCACCACATCTAGCGGCATGGCTGTAAGTGTGGGTTGCTTGAAACTTGCCAAGGATGCAAACGATCGCCTTGACAGAATAACAAAAGAATTAATAGATGACACCAGGGAAACAGCCGAGATGCGATCAGAAAACGAACCGCGAAGACGCGAAGGCCGCGAAGGAAGAGAAAGAAAGTGCGATCGCACTTAATTTTCCAGAATTTCCACTAAATCCTCGATCGCAATATCAAACGCACGGGCCATCTTATCCAAAGCTGTGTAGTCAACGGTAGCCATGCCTGGAGAATTGGCATAGGTAATGATCGTGGTATATGGAATACCTGTTCTTTTGGAGACTTCTGTCAGATTCCAACCCTTCTCTTGAGCAAATTCTCGAACTCGCAGCCTAATTCGTCCCATTCCCTCTTGACAACACTCGAGTATTCGAGTTTAATATAAAACATAAATAAGCGATCGCCCTCCGACCTGAGAAATCAAGGGCGAACGCCTTTCCTTTACCACCCACAAAAGTGGGCAGAACATATCTATGATACCAAAACAACCGACATATCGCGATCGACTTCAACCTTGGCATCTAATTCGCCACCTCCCTAACTGTCAGCGGTTAACAGTCGCCCGTTTCGCCCGCCGCCCCGATGCCGAATCTTACTTGAACGCGCTGCGCCGTTTAATGCCCGCAGTCCCGCATACAATTGTGTTCGTAAATGCGGTGTCCGTGTTGGATGAAAACAGCGTACCAATTCCAACACAATTGCCGATCGAAGTTTAATTGTTTAAAAGTACGCGCGTGCGGAGCTATCCCGTAGGGAATCGCCCTTCCACAAATAGGAATTATTCTATTTTACCGGAAGTGCGATCGGCCCTAAATTCCCCAAAAAAATGTTGCTAAACTATAAATAGACTTAAGTCAAGGAGTCACATCAATGCCATCTCCCTTTCCCGGTATGGACCCGTATTTAGAACATCCCGAACTCTGGCCTGGGATGCATAACTTGCTGATTAGTGAAATTTTCAGGTTTTTATCTCCCCAACTGCGTCCTAAGTATTTAGTGTCGCTGGAAGTGAGAATCTATGAAACTGCTGACGATGATTTATCAGTCATTGGCATTCCCGACGTAACTGTAATGCAGCCACAAACTGCAACAGAAACAACAGCATCAAACGTAGCAGTTGCAGCACCGCCTACACAACCATTCACAGTAACTCTTCCCATACCTTACACGCTTCGAGAAGCTTATTTAGAAATTAGAGAAAGGGGGGAAAAAGAATTGATAACAGTTATTGAAATTCTCTCGCCTACGAATAAGCGAACTGGCAAAGGGCGACAAATGTACGAAGAAAAGCGAGAAGAAATTTTAGGTAGTCGCACTCATTTAATAGAAATAGATTTATTGCGGCGCGGTCAAAAAATGCCAATTCTTGAAAATAATATTGATAGTCACTATAGCGTTTTGGTGTGTCGGGGAAATCGCCGTCCCAGAGCAGATTTGTACGCTTTTAACGTGCAAAATGCGATGCCTGCCTTTCCTCTGCCACTGCGATCGGGCGATACCGAACCTGTCATAAACTTACAGGAATTATTCACTCAAATTTACGACATAGCAAGTTATGACCTCAAGATAGATTATCGCAACTGGGAAGTCATACCACCGCTGTCAGAGGCCGATACAATTTGGGCAGATGCTTGGTTGCGCGATCGGGGATTGCGAGATTAATTTGCTATCAAGCTGGCACGCTGCTACCTTATCTTGAAGCTCTTCACCTTCCAATGCTTCATGGCTACTGACTCACACGATCAATCCCGATCAGATTGTGAGAATAGAAGCCGTAAATCCCGATAACCGCTGACGACTCGCAAAACTTCAATACCTTCCTCAATAGCACGATAGAAAATTAGGTAATCATCGATCGGGAAACTTCGCACCTTGGGAGCCAGCTCACCCCGCTTCCGTCCCATACGGGGAAAGCTTGCCAACCTCTTGCACCGATCGTTAATTCTATTGAGCAAGTGTTCCGCAGCATCAAAACTGCTGTTATCAGCCACATAGTCAATGATAGCTTCGATATCTCGACTGGCGGGAACTGTGAATCGGCAAACATGGCTCATTGACCTACCTGAGCTTGCTGCTGGCGTAGTTTCTCCCGCAACCTTTGAAACATCACATCAGCATCCATGACATCTCCTCGATCCGCCGCATCAATTCCGATCTGCACTTCTTGCTGGAGTTCCTTAAACCGCCCTTTATAGATATGCTCCCACTCATCCGCATCCAAAAACTCGATGAACGCTAATACTTCTTGTTGCTTTTCAGGTGGCAAGATCCGCACCTTATCGATGATGGTTTGTTCAACGGTCATTTTTTTGCTCCTAGGGACTCTTTGACTTCTACAGCTATTTTACGTCCGCTACTTAACAGCTAAACATCGGGATTTTGCATCAACCGCTGCTTCAAACGCGCCGGATCTCCCCGATCGACCACTTGGCCCTTCTCCAACAAAAAAGCCCCATCGCAGTAATTCAACTCATCCAAACGGTGAGTTACCCACAAAGCCGTAATTCCGCGATTTTTCACCAACCGCTGCACCGCCGCCACCAAATCCAACTGAGAATCAGGATCTAACAAAGCCGTCGGTTCATCCAACAGCAGAATTTCGCAGTGACGGGCGATCGCCCCAGCAAGGGCAATTCGCTGCTTCTGGCCCCCACTCAAAGCATAAATCGGCCGCCGCTGCAAATCCAGCAAATTCACAGCCTCCAAAGCCTCCGCCACCCTCGCCCGAACCTGAAGGTTAGAAAGCTTTTCCTCCACCAAACCAAAAGCCACATCCGCACCCACCGTCGGCATCACCAATTGGTGATCCGGATTTTGGAACACAAAACCCACCCGCCCAGCCAGGTCAATTTCGCCCGACTGGGGGTGCAGCAGCCCAGCCATCAGCCTCAGCAGCGTAGATTTGCCGCTACCGTTAGTACCCAAGAGCATCCAAAACTCGCCCTTGGGTACATCGAGAGAGCAACCTTGCAAAACTCGATCGCCCGACGGCCAGCTAAAACCCAAATCCCGCACAGCAACGGCTGACTGGCTCATATCGGCACCAACACCCCCAGCCGTCATTCTGCTGCCGACATCGAGACAAAACCCGGGGATCTGCCTGTAGATGATGCCCCCGATTTTTGAGAAACCACCACCCCAGAAATCTCGCTGCTGAGCACAGCCACCTTTTTCTCAGGATTTTTCTCGCACGTGAGTTCCAAAATTTGCGGTTGGGAGTTGCCAATCGCCTCTAAAACCTGCTGGTAAACAGTCTCAGCGTCCTCCTGCAACTTCCGCTGCACCGACAGCGACACGGGCGTGTTCTTCACAATGATGTCAATGCTGAACATATAGTCTTAAAAACCTAAATCTGGAACTCTATCCTCAGTATATATATAGGACTTACCCAAGGAAACCCAGTTTCTTAGAAAAATAAGAGGTTGAGGGCGATATATCTACGAAGCCACCGGGCTTCTGACGCAAAGCGCAGAGAGTCTCATATAGTAGAAATTCCCAAATGCACGGCAAGGACTTCGGGGACTTCGATGGCTTCGGGGACTTCGGGGACTTCGGACAAGTCAAGAGCCGAAAGTTTTTTAAGAAAAACTTGCTCTTGTAAAGAATTACCTCTATAATCGTCAATACGGTAAAGAAAAGTAAACTCTGTTCATAATCCAACTTGTTTTCTGCTAAGCAGAGGCAACGGTTGGAGACTAATGACTAGAGACAGATCCGCTGTAATTATATCCATTTGGAGATTTGCGTAAATGACAATCGCAGTCGGACGCGCCCAGACCGAAAGAGGCATCTTTGATGTACTCGACGACTGGCTCAAACGCGATC
>NZ_JAUBPE010000177.1:0-1883 GCF_036700565.1 Microcoleus pseudofavosus SVA1_A4 | reverse complement strand
CAGTGCCGTTTCCCTACCACGATCAATTGTAGGGAAACGGCACTGCCGTGTCCTCCGTTTATATCATTCCGATGCTAACGGAATTGATATGACTCCCCAGTTTATTATTTCATTTACCATTTATCTAAAATAATCGTTTTTTGTTTTTTCCTCCTTTTTGTAACATATATTGTGCTGTAGAAAATTTAGTAATTTCTCTGATTGTCCGATACCTAGAAAGTAGACAACCCCTATTTATCAATGCACTATTTTGTTATTCGGTCAATGCGTAAGTCCTATAATCTTACATTTTGCAGCATCTCACTCTATTCCTTTGGGGGACTCGGACAATCACTCTAAGGGTAGAGCCTGGTTAATCCGTTGGAGAGTTAGATTGGATACAGATGAAGGAAAAACCAAAGATTCTCTAAACTCCCTAAGCAGAAAGCTGTTAAGCTGTTAAGCATTTAAACTGGGTATAAGCAAAATGCCAAACGCTTACACCTGAATCTTGACAGTGAATCGGAATAAGTGATTTAAATGCTGAACAGCTTCGCTCAAGTTTTTAAAGAGGAGCCTTTCCTACAGACAAGTATTTTTTGAATAGTTGTGACGAAGATAATTATGAAACCTAACGAAGAAAATAGCTCTAGCCGTGAAATTCATCAAGAAGTTCACACAGATGCAACTAACGGTCACGTCAGTACAACGCGAACTACTACAAGTGTTCCGAGTACAGCGGCGAAGGTTTCTAAAGAAGCAGCTCATCACCAAGGTTATGTACAGGGTGAAATGGCCGAAAACCACCGCCAAGTTGGAGTCCAAGAAGTCCGCGATAATGAGAATGCAGGTCGCGGGTTACTGTTAGGGATTCTTCTTGCTTCTTTGGCAGGCTTAGTTCTGGGTAGTGTATATTACTTCAATCGTGGTGAGGAGGCTCCTACTCCTACTGCTGCTCCTGTGATTGTTGTACCGAAAGCGAATCAGCCTTCAGCAACACCTGCTCCGACTCGGACTATAGAGAAAGAAACAACGATCATTCAAAAGATTGTTCCGGTTCCGGTTCAAGCATCTCCAGTTCAAAAGGCTACGCCTGCTCCTCAACCAACTCCAGCTCAAAAGGCTGCTCCGGCTCCTCAAGCAAATCCGGCTCCCAATATCAATATTACGGTTCCAAATTCACAGCGCCAAGATGCGCCCGCTAAGCAAGCAGCGCCGGCGCCGGCTCCATCATCGCCGTCAAATAATATCAATCTTACGGTTCCGAATACGCAGAATGAGCCAGCTTCCACTCCGCAAACTTCAGCACCTGAGAGTTCAACTACTCCATCTCCAACTCAAAATGAGGGCGCTTCTGGAGCAGGTACGGGTAGCGAAACTAATACGGAAAGATCGAGCGATTCTAATCCTACGGATACGGCTGTACCTGATAGCAACTCCGGCGCAGGTGGTGCGGGTGGTTCACAGAAATAGAAGTTGGATGTCGAATTAGTCCGCCAGTGGTTCAAACCCCTGATTGATAGCTAAAGTCCTTTAAAGAGGACTTTTTTTAGGGTTTAAATGGATATTTCTTCAATCATACCAAGATTAGGCAACCAGTCTGGTGGAGCGGCTGCGCGGATGTTGGTTAAGGGATTTTATTCGATTTCGCGAGTGCGATCGCAACGAGTTATAAACTGACAAGAGTAGCAATTTCGATCGCTAATTTCTAGTTGCGGATAGGGTTCACCTCTATCGTTATAAGGTGGCCGCCAATTTGTTAGCTTGTTCAATATCCCGGTTAAATATTGTCAAGTTTTTTAGTGTTTAGGACTTACGCAATGTACATAGGGCTTGCTGAATCAGTGAGAAAAGTAAACAGTGTATGGGTTTTCCGACCAAAAAAGTAGTAAGGGTGCAAGAAA
>NZ_JAUBPE010000176.1:0-1916 GCF_036700565.1 Microcoleus pseudofavosus SVA1_A4 | reverse complement strand
TGAACTCTGTATGCTCTAAATTCTTCACTTTTTCGTAACTCATTTTTGATTAGTTGAATTTCTATCTGTTTTACAATCCTATCAGACTTTCGCAGGAGGTCTAATCAATAGTGGGTTCGATCGAGATTACAGACAATCAGGCAAAATATTTTGGCTTGAAAGCTTATAGTCAATTTAGTCCACTGATGGAAAAATGCTGTCTTTTAATCAGTGCCAACGAATCTTATCAAATGGCAGAAAAAGATTTGGAAAAATTGACGGGAATCAAAATTTCTCACAGTACATTACAAAGATTAGTCAAGAGACAAGAATTTGAATTGCCTACATCTAAACAAGGAGTCAAAGAAATTACATTAGATGGCGGTAAAGTTAGACTACGCAACGAAACCAAGGGCGAGAGCTGTTACTGGAAAGACTACAAAGCCGTATGTTTAGATAATGTTTATTCGGGAGCATTTTTTCAAAATAATCAAGATTTAATTGATTGGACTAATACCCAAAAATTACTACACCCTATGTATTGTTTAGGAGATGGTCATGCTGGAATTTGGAACATATTTAAAGAAATTGGAGACAATGAACAAAGACAAGAAATCTTAGATTGGTATCATCTGAAAGAAAATCTCTACAAGGTAGGGGGTTCAATAAAACGATTAAAATTAGCAGAAACTATGTTGTGGCAAGGCAAAGTTGATGAAGTTATAAATTTATTTAAAGACTTTAAAGGTCAAGCATTTAAAACGTTTTGCAATTATTTAGAAACCCATCGCTGCCGAATAGTTAATTACCAATACTACAAAGAAGAATCCATAAGCTCACTCTTGTTCGGGAACAGTTGAATCGATAATTAAACGCATTGGATTAAGGGTGAAAATATCGGGAGCGCAATGGAATATTGAGAACGTTTCCTCTATCCTTGCTCTTCGCTGTGCCTATCTCAACGGTCAACTTTCAATTTGATGTATTTGCCAAAGTGAGATGCACCCAAAGCCAACGGCAATCAATGAATTCAAGAATAGCCTGTCTCAAAAAATCAAAGCCTTGCTGGATCGAGCTCCTGACCAAGTAAAGAAATACAAGAAATTTCTGTTTTGGTGTAGTGACGAAACTCGATTAGGACTACATACAATTCATAGACGAAGGATAACACTCTTCGGTGTAAAACCCGTAGGAAAACATCAATGGAAATTTAAATGTTTTTGGCTGTATGGAGCAGTATCCCCCTCAACAGGAAGAAGTTTTTTTTGGGAATTTTCCCATTTGGATAAGGTTTGTTTTGAAGCATATTTGCAACAATTATCCCTTGAGTATCCTGATGAATTGCATATTATTCAAGTCGATAATGCTCCCGCTCATTTTTTAAGCAAATCTGAATTGCCAGACAATATTATTTTACTATTTCAGCCTCCTCATTGTCCTGAAGTAAATCCAACAGAAAGAGTGTGGGAATACATCAAAGAATTTTAAGCGAAAGTTAGTTTTTAGTAATCTTGACGAACTCCGCGTAAAAGTTCAGGAAATCTTAGCATCTTTAACGAATCATGTCATTGGTTTTCTCACAGGATGGTCTTGGATTTTACATTCTTTATCTCTAGCACATCTTTAAAAAAATGGTATAAGGGGCTTGCAATTAAATATCACCCCAGTTATGCTAGAAGGTCTAGGAAAAGAAATCGGACATGAGCGGTTGTGAGCTGTGTGATTAGGATGATAAAAATGATATTGAGTGAGCCAGTTAAATTGACATTCAAAGATGCTGCCAAAAAACTAACGGGCTATCGCCGTCGAGACTTTATGGCAAAAGTGGCTGAAGATTACTTCAATAGTTCAGCTCGGAAAGTAGAAACATTTATGGGATGGAACCGTTCCAGCGTTCAATTAGGCTTACATGAACGACGAACGGGGTTGATTTGTGT
>NZ_JAUBPE010000175.1:0-2216 GCF_036700565.1 Microcoleus pseudofavosus SVA1_A4 | reverse complement strand
TGGTTGAGTCGATGTGGGGTATTATCCCCAGCACCTCTCAGTTAGAACTGGACGTGCCCGTTTCCGTGCATCCAGCTCCCGATATTCTTAGGGAGTGACCCTTTTGCTCATGTGTGAGTAGTCATGACAGGATTCGTGGATTGCTAGAAGATTTTTAGGTTTCCAGTTATCATGATTCTCGTCGATGTGATGTAGATTTACTCGCTCGTCGCTCATAAATTTCATCCCACAATGACCGCATGAATGGTTTTGCTTTTTAAGGGCTTTAGAGGTCAAATCATCGTATAACTTACTATTGCGTTCGCTCCAATAAGTTAAATCTCCGTCATAGGGCGATTTATCCCCTTTGACGGAGATGTGTTTGTTTTCGGAGTAAGGAACTGTTGGAAATGCCTTCTTAACAAGCTTAACGCTTGATTCTCTGGTATTTTTGGATTCCTTGTTAAATACCGTGTATGTTCTGTGATTTAAGAACCAAAGTGAAAACCTTGCTCCTGACATATCACAGAACCTATGGTAATTTCTCCATCCTCTAACTATTGGTGCTAGCTTTTCGGCTTTTACCTTAGAACCATAATTCGAGCAATTAACGATGTTCTTTACCTTCAAACGGAACTTTTTAAAATTATCCACTGAGGGGTAGCTTTTAAATCTTCCGTCGCTTAACACTTTGAAGTGCCAGCCGAGAAAGTCGAATCCATCTGTCGTAGCGGTAATCTTGGTCTTCTTAGCACTTACCATCATTCCTCTTGCTGCTAAAAAATTATCAATTTCGGCAAGTATTTTGACTGCATCGTCTTGAGGTCTAAGCATTATCACCATATCATCCGCATAACGGATTGATGTTTCGACAATGTTTGACGCTGGGGTTTTGTCGGTTATTCTAAATCCATCCTTATGGTATCTATGAATACTTTCAATCCCGTTAAGAGCGATGTTGGCTAATAGGGGACTCACCACCCCACCTTGAGGAGTTCCTTGTTCCGGGAAATCGGGGTTGACCCCAGCTTTTAGGCATCGGAAGATTCCGAGCTTGATACCTTTGGGCGCAATTAAGTTGTCCATTATGGTGGTGTGACTAATCCTGTCGAAGCATTTTTCTATGTCGAGTTCGATCACTCGTTTTTCCATTCCATTACAGTAGCTTCTTAGATTGTTGAACAGGATTTTCTGTGCATCGTGCGCGGAGCGTCCGGCTCTGAACCCGTAGCTGTAAGCATGGAATGTTGCTTCGTGTGCTGGTTCTAAAGCGTATTTAGCGAGGCATTGCCAAGCTCTATCCGCGATAGTTGGGATTTTTAGCATTCTGGTTGTCCCGTCCTTTTTTGGGATTGGGATTTCCCGTAGTCCTTGATGATGCCAATTACCTGCCGACTCTTTAAGTATTGTTTCTAGGTAGAAACGTCCTGTAAAGCCGAGAGATTTTACACCGTCAACACCTGCTGTTTTCTTGCCAGCGTTTAGCTGTGTTACTTGTCGAATTGCTAGGAATCTAGCAGCTTTGGATTTCAGAATAAGTCTTTGCAGAGACTGCGCTTTCCGCTTGTTTCCTGCTTGAACCGCTTTGAACACTCTCTTTTGTAGGCGAAATAAATCTTTGCGGAACTTCTTCCACGGTAGATTCTTCCAAGATTCACTGGTATTACTACTGTGTCTAATCATGCTCTGCTCTGTTGAGTGTTTTCTGAATACCTTGCGAAAATTACTTCGCATCCTACCCGTCTTGAGAGAGTTCCGTATCTCATCTTACCTACATGGAAATCGACGTATCCATGACTCTCAAGTCGTTTTTATTCGTTCCCTCAGATGATTGATTGTTCCGTTAGGTGTAGCCAATTTAACTATCAGAAACCCAAGATTCTGGACGCTATTGTGGAAATGATGCGTCGGGCTTTAGCTCTGATGAGGTCAGGGTTTTTTAAGTTATGCCCTGCCTAGGTGTAAGTTACTTTTTTAGGCTCGGTTTCACCGTAGGAACTCCCTGTTAGCACCAGTGTCAGCCCATAACAGCCGTCTGATTGTGCCCTGTTCCCAGCTTCACTCTCCAAGAATTGAGCTTGGTCGGTGTGAGCAGATAAGGAGTCACGCATGAATCTTGCGGGAAGGACTTGCACCTTCATCAATCTGAGAGTTCAGTGCTCAACCTAGGGGTCAAGTTTCACTGGATTAGTTATTTACGGATTGATTACCGAGATTCACTAATCAACGAATCGCAC
>NZ_JAUBPE010000174.1:0-2532 GCF_036700565.1 Microcoleus pseudofavosus SVA1_A4 | reverse complement strand
GCTCCTGATGAGTGCGGCGAGCTATCTGAGACGCATGGAGAAAAGTTGTCAGAAAAACGGGACTTTCAAAATCAACTGATTCGATTTTAGATTTTAGCTCCTCTAATTCTAGGACTAAAATTTCTAAAAATTTATAAGTCCTTTGCGTTGCTGGAGGAACGATATAGCTATCGAAAAAGCTTACGGCTAACGACCCGACTGCCGGTACAGAGCTAACGACTGCTTTGACAGCATTATAATTTTTGTCAGAATTATCGCTATCAAAAGCCGCTTTGAGTTTTTCTCCGAGCGAGTCTTGATTTTGAGGGCTGTTGCTCATAGTTACTTTTCGCAAAAGGATTTATAAAGCGTAGCCTTCGCTTTTAAGAGGTTGATTAGAATTTTCCGTATTGCTGAGAGTCGGTTTTCACTACCTAATCCCAGAACTTGTTGCCGATCGCAGCCAACACCAAATTCTGGGAGAACTGGAACCACAACCAACACTCCTGTCACGCCCAAAATCCATCAGAGTGCGTAGGCGTAAGCCGGGGCGGAGCCATCGCGGTCTTGCGGTAACGCACACAACCCCATATCTTAAGTGGCGTTCACCAAGTTAGTCTGAAGTTAACAGCCGTTTTGTGCAAATGTCGGCTCAATAACCTACTGAAGCTCAATAACCTACTGAAAATGATGAAAGCAGACACCATCGAAATTGTTGGTTTTCACGCACATATTTACTTTGACAGTGATAGCCGCGATGCAGCTGCGCGCGTACGCGAAGGATTGACTCAGTTTGAGGTGCAGCTAGGGCGTTGGCACGACAAACCCATTGGGCCACACCCCCAAGCGATGTATCAAGTTGCGTTTTTACCGGAACATTTTGGTAAAGTAGTTCCCTGGTTGATGCTCCACCGCGAGGGGTTAGATATTCTCGTCCATCCCGAAACAGGCGACGATCTAACAGACCACACGGAGCATTCTTTGTGGCTGGGACAGAAACTGAAGCTGAATGTCGAAGTCCTGCGATCTAGAACAGCCAACGCGAGTTTCTGAGCGAGCGCTCCGTAAAAAGTAGCAGTTCCCAAGTCGTCCCCGATCGCAAGAAATGCCCGCGCTCTGGTTGCCAACACCTTTTAATGCGCCTAAAAGAATGGGAACGCTTTCAATCAGAGCCTGTCAGCAAGTACCGTTTTCCAAAAAAGCTTTCAGCCTAGAAGCGTTTCTCACTGCATTTCCGTCTCCGTCGTTGTTGAAGTAGGCGAACACACGGAGCCCCTGACTTTCCCACTCCTGGATGCGATCGGCCCACCACTGCAAATCATCATCCGAGTAGGAGCCGCCGTAGAGGTAGTTGGGGTCGGGGCCGTGGAGCCGTACATAAACGAATGACCCCGTTGCGCGGAGGATGCACGGCAGGTGCGCCCCGCTCATCACGCAGTAAGCCGCTCCAAACCTTTCCAGCATCGAAAATACCTCTTCCGTGTGCCAGCTTGGGTGTCGGAATTCGACAGCTACTTCGATCCAAGGGGGAACCTGTTCTAGAAAGTAGGCTAGGCGAGCCAAATCGCAGCCGAACTGGGGAGGAAGCTGGACGAGCAGAATACCCAGGCGTGAGCCCAAGCATTGAAGTCCATCACTCATGCGTTCCAACCACTTTTCTGGCGAGTAAAGGCGCTTGGAGTGCGTTAGACCGCGGGGCGCTTTTACAGTCATCAGAAATCCTGGGAGGAGGCGCTGCTGCCAGTTAGCGAAGGTAGCGTTTGGCGGCCAGCGGTAGTAGGTGCTGTTAACTTCGACGGTTTGATAGTGCTGGATGTAGCAATCGAGTCGGGAGCGAGGCGGTAGCTTGTGAGGATAAAGTACACCTTGCCAATGGTCGTAACTCCAACCGCTCAGTGCCGATGCGAACAATCATCGCCTTTTTACTCCACCAATAAGCGTGTGAATTTAAGTGTAGTCGGGCCGCATCGTTACCGCACTCTATCAATCAGCTAAAAATACAGAAAGCAAGTTGAACTATTAAGGACTCCTTTAAACAGCGAACCTGACTTTACTGCTTTGGGCGAACGTCTCAGGCTTTTCTATCTTGAAGGAGTGAGGAAATTAATAGGAGCTTGAACGGCCAAACACGGAGAGAGCGATCGTTCCCTACAATAGTGCTAAACTCACGCCTCTCCTAGCTCCTGTAAAATCTGTTCTACTGTTACCTTCAACGGAGGTAAATTATTCTGTACGATCGCCCAAACTAAGTTTAGCGAGACTCGGAAATATTCATGCACTACGAGATTTCTAAACGCTACAATTTGCGCCCAAGGCACTTGGGAATATCGGCTAGTTAACTCGGACGATAACGCATTTGTTGCTTCTCCAATAATTTGCAGGTGATGAACAATCCAAATTTGAATTAATTCTTGGCTGTCAAATGCCTGCCTGCCAAGGCTAGCATATCGCTCAATGGCGGCTATTGCATCTAATATACAGCACTTCCGGATGTTATGAGGTACAATAGAATTGACTAAAAATAATATACCAATGAAAGCATACTCAGTAGAT
>NZ_JAUBPE010000173.1:0-2570 GCF_036700565.1 Microcoleus pseudofavosus SVA1_A4 | reverse complement strand
ACAACCGTGTCTGCGGTTCTATAGCCTGCGGTCTACGGTTTGATCGCCTGACTCTTTTAAGATACAAGGGGCGGGTTTTACCAATTATCAATTCCTAAAAATAAGGATTTCGTAAACTCGTAAACCCGCCCACTCCCGCGCTACCATTTTGAACATCAATAAAACAATCATGCTTCAAACTGTAGACAATCCAACCACTTCTCCCGCAGTCGAACAACGTTTCACTTGGCGCGGTTTTACATGGCATCAATTCAAGGCCATTCAAGCTGGCTTTGAAGACGTGCCGAATGTACGCTTATTTTATTGCGATGGAGTTTTAGAAATTGTGGGTACTGGAAGGTTGCATGAAGCAATTAGATGTTTGATGGGCTTGCTAATGGGACAGTATTTTCTGCAAAGAAGAATTGTATTTTTTCCCAGCGGTACTTATAGTCAGATTGTTGAAGATCGAGTCGAGTATCAGGCAGATTTGTCTTGTTTTTTCGGAAATATTAAAGATGTTCCAGATTTATGTATTGATATTGTTATCACTAGCGGTAGCCCGATTAAGCTTCAGAAATACCGACTGATGGGAGTCCCGGAAGTCTGGTTTTGGGAAGACGGCACTTTAGAGCTTTACCATCTGCGAGAGGAAGGTTACGATCGCATTGCTAGCAGTGAAATACTGCCGGAGTTAGACTTGTCTTTGCTTCAACGCTGCATTTTGTTTGCTTCGCCTTTGGATGCGCTTGAGGAGTTTTCTAGAGGAATGGGCGATCGGGAAAATTGAGCGATAAACTACTTTGAACAATGCTCGATCGACTAAACGGTTATTAAATAGGAGCAACTGGCAATGACTGACTCAGAAATACTTAATTCTGATACCATTAAAACACTAAATACTAGCATATCCGAAGTTACAGTTTACACCGATCGCGCTTTGGTGACGCGCCGCGGTACGGTATCTCTGACGGGAAACGAGCGAGAATTGGCGATCGCCTCTGTTCCCGCAACCCTAGACACAGAGTCAGTCAGGGCCACGGGTGCGGGTACAGTTGCTGTGCGACTTTTGGGAGTGCGAACCGAAACAGTGTTTAGCAGCGAACCAGTGGGCGATCGCACTGCCGAATTAACCCAACAAATCCAAGAGTTAGAAACTCAAAAACGGGCAATTAATGACAAAATAACCGCCAGAAAAATTCAGCTCAAATTTGTCGAAGGTTTGAGCGAAAAAAGCGTCGGTTTCTTTTCCAGCAGCGTCGCCAAACAGCAGGTAGGTTTAAACGAAACTGGCGAATTGCTCAACTTTTTAGGAACTAATTACCTAAAATATGTAAGCGCGATCGCTCAATACGAAAGACAGCAGCGCGAATTAGACAAGCAAATAGAAGCTTTGCAGCAGCAGTTGTGGCAAGTACAAACTCCCCATTCCCAGCAAAGTTTTAACATCCTTGTTGCCATAGAAACCAGCGGTAGCGGCAATTTTGAACTAGAAGTTTCCTATGTAGTAATGCGAGCCCGTTGGACTCCTCTTTACGACTTGCGAGTAAACACTACTAACAACCAAATTAATCTCAATTACCTAGCCGAAGTCAATCAAAATACAGGCGAAGATTGGAGAGGAGTAGCGCTGACTTTATCTACAGCAAAACCCGGAATGGGAACTTTGCCACCAAAACTCCAACCCTGGTTTATCGATATTGTTCACCCAAAATCTGCTCAAAACCGAGAAGTTTTGATGAAACGCAGCCGACAGACTGAGAAAGCAGAAATGGCAATAGACTTTATGGAATTAGAGATGGAAGACGAGGTACCATTGCCAATGATGGCTATGGGCGGTGCTGCTGGCGCACCCGAACCGATAGACGCTACAACAGCGATCGCACAAGTATCTAAAGAAGGCGGCACCGTCTCATTTCAAGTAGGGGGAAATACTAATATTCCCAGCGACGGCACGCCGCACAAAGTGACTATTTTTAGCGAAAATTATCCGTTTAAACCTGAATATATAGCCGTCCCGCGATTAGTCAGTTTTGCCTATTTGCAAGCAGTTGTTGTGAATCCGCTGACAGGCGCAACTATGCTTCCCGGTAAAGCAAATATCTTTCGCGACAACACTTTTGTCGGTACTGTGCAGTTAGAAAATATTTCCGCCGGGCAAGAATATAAAGTTAATTTAGGAATAGATGAACGGTTAAAAATAGAGCGGGAATTAGTGGAAAGACAAGTAGATAAAAAACTGATCGGCCAGCAGCGGCGCATGAGTTACGCTTATCGTTTAAATGTGACAAACTTGCATCAGGTGCAGGTACACCTGACACTAAAAGAGCAATTGCCAGTCAGCCGCAATGAACAAATTAAAGTGCGATCGACTCTCACTAATCCGAAGATAGTAGCAGGTGAAATGGGACTGCTAGAATGGATAATGTCTCTGCCCCCGCAAGCAAAGCAAGAGTTATATTACCAGTTTGTTGTCGAACATCCTCCCGACTTAACAGTCATCGGTTTAGATATTTAATTAGGGCTTGCTGAATAAGTTAGAAAAAATCGCGATCGCGTAGCTAACCGCAGACATCGCACTTGATGGGCAA
>NZ_JAUBPE010000172.1:0-2631 GCF_036700565.1 Microcoleus pseudofavosus SVA1_A4 | reverse complement strand
TTAAATGGCTTAATTGGTAGACCTCGAAAAACTGCACAAGTATAAATACTTATCGCAAAAGTGACATGCTCCCGTTTAGGTTTAGCAATTAGCCGAAAATTTGTGCAATTGATGGGTGGGGATATTTCTGTAGAAAGCGAATTAGGAAAAGGTACAAGTTTCCAATTGTATATTCAGACCAAGTTGGGTCAAGAAACAAACAGCAAGAGTACAGGAGAATATCCAAGAGTGCTGGGACTGGTACCCGGTCAACTTAGCTACAAAATTCTCACAGTCGATGATAAATCTATTAATCGACAATTACTAATTAAGTTGTTGAGTCCCTTGGGATTTGAGCTGAAAGAAGCTAGTAACGGACAAGAGGCGATCGCCATTTGGGATGAATGGGAACCGCACCTAATCTGGATGGATATGAGGATGCCAGTTATGGATGGCTACGAAGCGACAAAATACATCAAATCTACCACCAAAGGCAATGCTACGGCTGTAATCGCGTTAACGGCGAGTGTGTTGGAAGAAGAAAAGGCGATCGTGCTTTCGGCTGGATGTGATGACTTTGTTCGCAAACCCTTCGTTGAACACACCATTTTTGACGCACTAGCCAAGCATTTGGGAGTCAAATATATCTATGCAGAAACAAGATATCCTGTCTTGGATGATACAGAAACACGCCGCTTGACATCGGAAGATTTAACCTGTATGACTCAAGAATGGATTACTCAATTATACGAAGCTGCACTTGAGGCAAATACTAACCTCGTGTTACAAGTCGTAGGAGAAATTCCCAAAACAGAAACTCGTTTGATAAAATCCCTTACAAAACTTGCCAATCAATTTAAGTTTGAGCAGATTCTTGATTTAGTAGAACCCCGGAGTGGCAATGAATCTTAATTCTCAAATCGAAAATAAAGGTAATATTTTAATTGTAGACGATCTTCTAGAAAATCTACAATTACTAAGCGATGCGCTCCTCAAACTCGGCTACACTGTTCGCAGCGTTACCAGTGGGCGGATGGCACTGAAAACGGTGAAGGTAAAGCGACCAGATGTGATTCTTTTAGATGTTAAGATGCCGGAAATGGATGGTTATCTAGTCTGTAGAACTCTCAAAGCGGATGCAGATTTTAGCCACATTCCAGTAATTTTCATTAGTGCTTTAGATGATGTCTTCGACAAAGTAACCGCCTTTGATTCAGGGGCTATAGACTACATCACCAAACCATTTCAAATCGAAGAAGTAGTGGCGCGTCTGGAAAATCAGTTAACCATTCAACGCCAGCAACAGCTTCTGGAACAAGAAAACATTAAGCGCCGGGAAGCAGAAGAGGTACTTTATCAATCGAGGGCTTTACTGGCTAGTGTTTTGAATAGTTCCCTTGATGGTATTGCGGCAATGCAGGCTGTTCGTCATACCGAAACAGGCGAGATTGAGGATTTTCGGTGTTTAGTCGTCAACCCCGTGATTGCTAGAGCTTTTAAAAGCAGTCGTGAAGAGATAATTGGCAAATTGGTACTAAAAAAGTTGTTAACTAATATTGATCCAAAACTATTTAATTGCTTCGTTAATATTGTCGAGACGGGGGAATCTTTAGAACAGGATTTTTACTATGAATCAGAAAAATCTTGCTGGTTGCACTTCGCAGCAGTCAAGCTAGGAGATGGTTTTTCCGTTACTATCCGTGATATTACCGCCCGCAAACAAATAGAATTGGCTCTCCAAGATGCCAATCAAAAATTAAACGAACTGGCAAATCTAGATGGTTTGACTCAGGTGGCTAACCGTCGCTGTTTCAACAATCGCCTTCAAAGTGAATGGCAACGCCTAGCGCCAGAAAAGCAGCCACTTTCTCTAATTTTATTTGACGTTGATAAATTCAAATCCTATAACGACTACTACGGTCATCTGGCTGGGGATGATTGCTTAATTAGAATAGGGCAAACATTACAAAAAGTAGTCCGTCGTCCCACCGATTTAGCAGCGCGTTACGGTGGAGAAGAATTTGTGTTACTCCTCCCGAATACGGATTTAGAAGGAGGGATTCAGGTGGCACAAAACATTCAGCAAGGAATTCACGATCTGGCGATTCCCCATGCAGAGTCTGACGTGAAGGAGATCGTCACAGTCAGTTTGGGTATTGCCTCACTCATACCCACCTTGGAAGTTCAACCAGATACACTGGTAGCCTATGCAGACAAAGCTTTGTACGATGCTAAACAACAGGGGCGCGATCGCTGGAGTACAAATTGTTGAAAAATCGGGGCGTTTTTTTGAGGAAGGGGGAATTATACCGTTAGACAAGACGTTTCGCCAGTTGTAATTCATCCTGGTTTTTTGTTGATAGTCAGATCGTCAAATTTTTGATAAGTAATACCAATTGGAAATAGTCTTGCTACAATTACCAATTTTATACAAATTATCTTTGATTTGCACAACCCCCCGCCGGACACGGCAGTGCCGTTTCCCTACAGATGCTCGTCTCTAAATTGATATGTAGCAATATTTTTCATAATTAGTATAAGCTGTAGCTGGCGTTACAGATTAAGAGTGTAAATCCTAATTAGGGCTTGCTGAATCAGTGAGAAAAGTAAACAGTGTATGGGTTTTCCGACCAAAAAAGTAGTAAGGGTGCA
>NZ_JAUBPE010000171.1:0-2686 GCF_036700565.1 Microcoleus pseudofavosus SVA1_A4 | reverse complement strand
TTCTAATTAACTCATAATTTTGCCTGTCATATCATTCTACCATGTATTTGTGTAATTAATTCTGTCTAATTACTTACTTCAAGCGATAGACTTGGATTTTGAATGTTCCTGTATATGGCACGCTCGGTGCAAGTGCTGAAGGTTTTTGACCGAATTATCTCCGCCTTGAGCTACAGGAACTATGTGGTGGGTATCTAACTCCTCTCCGTTGAATAAAGATTCGCCACAGATTGGACATTTCCAATTTTGGTTTTGTGCTATTTTGTAGTTGCGCGAGTTGCGCTCCCAATAGCTTTTACCATATTTCTGATGGCGTTTTTCCCAATACTCTCTGAGAGAGGGGTCATCCGGTGACGAATCCCCCTTGACCTTTACATGGCGTTCAATCGGCGTGTACGCTATCGGGTAGAGGATTAAATCCTTTTCTTTCCCTCGGCGGTCGCTAGTTATAGTAGCGAACGTCCATTTATTACCATCTATGGTTTTGAAATAGCGTTTCCGAACCCATTTTGTGTTTTTGTTAGGATGTTTACGCTTCGACCAACTCCAAAGGTATTGCCAGGTTCTACTTTTGATGTATTCAAAAGTTTGTTTGCTAACAACACCTTTATAGTAATTGGAAAATCCACGCAGAATTGGATTAAGTCTTTTTATGACTACTTCTTGTTCACACCAGGGTAAACGCATCTTAACTGGAACCAAAAATATGCTACAGTTAAATCCGACTAAAACTCAATGTAGTTTGTTGTAGTTTATGGGTTTCATCAATGGCAAGAGGTTTTAGTAAAGCTGTAAATTCTCAACAAAAGCCAACAGATTCATTGCCTTCGATGAATCTTTTAAATACCAGTTTTTTAGAACATTTTGCTAATTTGAATGACCCGAGAATAGAAAGAAGTAAAGAACATTTACTCAAAGATATTATCGCAATTGCGATTCTAGCTATCATCAGTGGTGCAGACGGATGGGTGGCAATAGAAGCCTATGGCCACGCTAAATATGAATGGTTAAAAAGCTTTCTAGAATTAGCCAACGGTATTCCTTCTCATGACACATTTAGTCGAGTATTTTCTCGAATTGAACCGGAGCAGTTTCAAGAATGTTTTTTGAGTTGGGTAAATTCGATAGTCAAGGAATTAGAACTAGAAGTCATTGCCATTGACGGCAAAACAATGAAACAATCTTATGACCGAAATCACCAACAAAAAGCGCTACATATAGTCACTGCATGGTCTTTATCTCATCAATTGGTTTTAGGGCAAAAAAAAGTCGATAAAAAATCTAATGAACTAACAGCAATTCCGGCATTAATAGAAATGTTAGAAATTGCGGACAGCGTAATAACCATAGATGCTATGGGATGTCAAAAAGACATAACATCTTTGATTGTCAAGAAAAAAGGAGATTATGTTTTAGCTTTAAAAGGGAATCAAAAACTCCTCTACAAAGCTGTAAAAGAGTGGTTTGAATTAGCCCAAAAAGAAAAATTCTTAGGTAGAGAATACAACTATTATGAACAAGTAGAAGCGGGACATCATCGAGTAGAAAAAAGACAGGTCTGGACTGTTGATGTATCTGAGTTACCACAAGTGCATAATCAAGCATTATGGACTGGATTAAAAACAGTTGTCATGATAGTTAGTGAACGACGATTGTGGAATAAAACCACCAGTGAAGCTCGTTTTTACTTGAGTAGTTTAAACAGTAATGCTGAAAAAATTGCCAGAGCTATCCGCAGTCATTGGGGCATTGAAAATAGCTTACATTGGACACTTGATGTTACATTTTCCGAAGATAAAAGCCGGATTCGCAAACAGAACTCTCCCGAAAATTTTGCACTTTTACGTCGTTTAGCAATAAATTTACTGAAACAAGAAAAAACTTCAAAACAAAGTTTAAAAATGAAACGCTATCGAGCGGCAATGGATAATAATTATTTAGTTCAAATTTTAAACTCTGCCAGCTAACGCTCAAAATCTAACATCCATCTCTTGTGAAATTTATCCGGCTTTAAAAACTTTATAAATTCTTAAAGTTTTGATTTAATCTGCTTAAGTGGGGTTAAAGTTAAGAATTTTAAGAAGGTTTTTTTAGTTATTTAGTAATGCAGAAATTCACCTTTTTGTCAAATTAATTTAGATGCGTTTACCCTGCCTATCCACTCCTTAAATGAACAGTGAACGATTAAAGGACTTTCGTCAAGCAGCATACGAGTTATTGGTGCTGGCGAAAGATGCAACATTCGAGCTGATGGATGCAGTGATGACCACTCCGAATGCGTCATGTTTAGCGGAATTTTCACTCAATCCATTATTCAAGCGTCAATGGCCAAGCATCTATGAAGCGTTACAAGACTGTAGACCTGACCGAAAAAAACTGATGCTGCTGTATCTGGAGCAATTACAGGCAGAAGCACCCCCAACGGAACACATATTAGTGGCAATCGACCATACTGCATGGGGGAGACGAGATGCCAAAACATTAAAAGATAGAACCCATGAATATCAAAGGGACTCCATTGTGGGACAGGGATACAGTACCATTGCGTGGATACCTGAAGCTCAAGGAAGTTGGGCATTACCCCTGCTCCATGAAAGAATTAGTAGTGGCAGGGTAAGCTCATCTAATTTGGTATAAATTGTACTTGACAAAAAGGGCAAGATATAAAAGAGCCTCCTGTCAAGAG
>NZ_JAUBPE010000013.1:0-111639 GCF_036700565.1 Microcoleus pseudofavosus SVA1_A4 | reverse complement strand
AGGACACGGCAGTGCCGTTTCCCTACCCCGATTAATTGTAGGGAAACGGCACTGCCGTGTCCTGATTGTGGGTAATAAAATTCCGATGCTACCGGATTTGATATCAAACCTCTTCGTAGTGAGAACTAGCGTTCCACTCGCGAGTTCTCCATAGCGAGCGGGACGTTCGCACTGCAATGGGAAAATTATGATTCCGATGCAAACGGAAACGAGCTAAAATATGGCAGCTTACCAAGGACTTCCGATTAGGGTGAAACTGCTCCAATAATAAGGATGAGAAAAATCTTGGTTTTGTTGTTGTATGTTAGCCGGTAAATTCAAGTTGCCTGCTGTTGTCACTAACAGCCCGTTTTCGCTCCGAACTTTACGAGCAATCATCGCCTGTTGAGCAAGTTGCAGAGTTTCTGCCTTTGTTGTGGCTCCTCGCAACTGGTTGTAAAATTCGCTCATCAGCCCCAAAGTGCCTCCATCGTCAACATACCACAAACTCCCTAAAGCAGATTTTGCGCCGGATTTTACTGCTAAACCTCCAAAACCTAACTCTGCTTCCCGATCGCCCAAAGCTGTTCTGCAAGCACTCAATACTAACAAGTCTACCTGCGGATTGCGCCAATTTAAACTCTCCATGCGATCGAGCTGCAATTGGGAATTCCACAGTTGAATGTAAGAATTTCTCGGTTTCCCCGGTTGGAATTCAGCGTGAGTTGCTAGGTGAACGATCCGAAATCCTCCCTTGGCGTGTTCGGAGTTGAGATTGTCTATAGTGAAAGTGGAATTGAGGAAAGATGGGCCGCGCCATTGAGCCGAAATCGCCTGCAATTCGATCGGCACGCTGGGCAAGGGCTTTTGATCGACAAATTCTGACCGTCCCATTGCTAGCACTGTGGCGTCTCTAACTGCTTTATAATCGCTATTCGTCAAGCTGAAACTCGGAATTAGGCTGAAACTGTATTTTTCAATCAAGAAGCCTTTACCGTCGTGTAAAGCAGCAAAGGGCAGGCTCCGCAATCCCGGATCGACTGACAGCAACAAAGTCTGAATTCCTAAGTTTTGCAAGTCTTTTTCTAGGGGTGCGATCGCCCATTTATACAGTTGCTGGGCGGCGGCTAGATAGGTGGTAGTAGCGCGTTTTGCGGGATTGGTGATTTCATCGCGCAACTCCTTGACGGCGGGGAAAAGAGCTTCTCTGTTGGCTTCGGGGACGCTGTAGTGAATCGGCCGCCCGACGGGAGGAACTAAAATTATTTCTAATTGTTCGTCTCGCGAGACTAAATAGATAATACCAGACCGCTTGCCGGTTTGCTGTTCGATATTTTTTAAAGTTTGTTGGAAGGTCGCAATCATGATTTTTTGGTCTGGGAGGTTGGCTTTTACCCCCAGGTATTCTCCAAATTCTTGATTCCTGATTTCTTCGATTCCCCAGAGTGTTTCCTGTATGTCGTTACCTTCAAAAAGTCGATCGGGAGACGGAACATATCCCATAACTAAATTAGAAGTATGGTTGACTGTTGGTTGTGTTGATTCTTTTGATGAAGCTTCTACGATGCCGGGGGGTAATTGACTGGTGATACTTCTATCGATGGTTAAAACTCGATCGGCTATACCGCCAGGATTCTCTAGCGGTGGAATTCTGGGGAGTTGAAAGTCTTCTGAATCAACGGTTGAGGATTCTGGTTCCGATGCGGATGTGGCGGCTGCTGTCACAGGTGCGGGCTCTTGTATTTCCGCAGGAGCGATCGCAGTTAATTCTGATACTAACTCTATTGGCTGCGCGGCGATCGGAGTCGGAGTTGGAGTTACTACTGGAGTCGGAGTGACACTCGGAGTCGGAGTTGGAGTTACTACTGGAGTCGGAGTGATACTCGGAGTCGGAGTTGGAGTGACACTCGGAGTAGGAGTTGGAGTTACTACTGGAGTCGGAGTTTCACTCGGAGTCGGACTGGGAGTGATACTCGGAGTCGGAGTGGGAGTTACTACTGGAGTCGGAGTTACACTCGGAGTCGGAGTTGGAGTGACAACTGGAGTCGGAGTTACACTCGGAGTCGGAGTGGGAGTGACAACTGGAGTCGGAGTGATACTCGGAGTCGGAGTCGGAGTGACTGCTGGAGTTGGCGTTGGCGTCGGGTCGGTGCCGTTGTCAGTCGAAAACGCAATATTACCAACACTACTAGAACGCGGAAACGACTGCGATGTAATGCTAGATTGTCCCGTTGTAATTGCACCCGCCGTACCGTTGCTAGCAGCATCCCCCACCACAAACGGTTGAATCGGCGTCCCTCCATCTCCCCCAGCGTGTGTAATTGCGATATTTCCGCCACCTGTGCCGCCAGCAGTAGAAACGCTAGCAAATCCCGTCGGCGAAAGTGGTGTTGAAAAAACACCCGTAGCGCGGAAAAAATTGCCTGTTATTGCTGTGACATCGCCGCCGGTGCCGCTAGTGCCGCCTTGGGCATTGATAAACTCTACTTGAATATCGCCGATCGGATCTAAGAACACATTACCGGCATTTCCGACTATACCGCTAGAGTTAATTTGTCCCGCCGTAATTGAAGTTGTCGCCTTAACAGTTATGTTGCCGCCACTGTCTCCCGATGTATTCAAATTGCCTGCTGTGAAATTGTTACCGCTTGTAAATAGAATTTCTCCGCCATTAGTAGTAATATTTTTAACACTTATATCGCCCTTGGCAGTAATATCGACTTTGCCTGCGGTGACATCTCCCGATAAATTGACTTGTTCCGCGTTCTGTGCTGTCAATTGTTGCGCGTTAATTGTCGAGTTTCCTGTCACATTACCAGCATTTTCGATCGCCAGATTTCCTAACTTGCTAGTGGCCCCCACCGCACCGTTGAAAGTGATGCTGCCGCTACCGGAGGCTAGAGTTAAGTTGCGGGCATTAATGCTGTCACTGTCGATCGCACCAAAAGCAATATTTCCCCCTGCGGTACTAAATACCGCATCCTTTGTCAAAACCAAAGCATTGCTAATATTAATGTTGCCGTTATTTGTCGTAACATTCCCACCTAATTTAGTAGCTAAAGCCGTAACATTAAAACCAGAATTGCTTTTAACATTTCCGATAAATTCCGCATTCGATGCAGTAACGTTCAAAACAGATAATGGCGTTGTTTCTCCGATATTTCCTTGCAGCAGCACATTGCCTGTAGCAGCATCTAAGCCCAACAAATGACCGCCGTCGATCGCACCAGTTATCTTAATATCTCCGCCGCCGGTACTGAGATTAATATCGTTGCCGAGTGTAACAGTGCCGTTGAGAGCGATCGGATTTTTATTGGTATTGATGCCATAATTTAAATTAATTCTGGAAGCGTTGAGAGCAATGCTGCTGTTGTCATTGCCGGTAAGAATGCCATCAAGTGCGATCGTACCTGTTCCCGTTTGAATATTTACTGGGTCTAAAAATGTGAGATTATAGGGAACACTAATATTGGCGCTGCTATCCGATCGCCCGATCGCGATCGAGCTAAATCCATTTTGAATCAAATTAAGTTCCGATGCAGTCAAATCTAAAGCGTTAGTATTGTTATCAGTTCCGCCGACAACAATATTTTGTCCTGCTGTTGCGGGTTGCAGCGTTAGCACGCCACTACCCGAAACATTCCCAGAAAAATCTATTTCACCTGCCGTTAAAGTCAGCGGGTTACTACCTGCCGATAAACTAGAACCGAAAGCAATAGTTGCATCTCCGAGTGTAAAATTTACAGGAGCTTTTAATGTCACCGGGCCGCTAAAAGTAATGCTATCATTAGTTGTGGAGATATTTCCGCTAACCGCAACAGTTCCACCGCCATTTTGAATAAAGGCACCGTCTAAGTTCAGGTTTTTCTCAATATTAAGATTCACTTTATTGGCAATTGTGAGCGTGCCGTCATTGGTGGTTGTTACAGTTCCTTTGAGATTAACATTGTCAGCAGAAATACCGAGATTTCCAGCTACGTCAACTGTATTGTTGAAAGTAATGTCGCTGCCTGAAAGAATCGAGTTTTTGGCAACAGTGACAGCATCGGCATAAGTTTGACTGCCGGTTGTAGTGACATTGCCACCTAAAGATATCTTGCTGTTGGCAGTTAAATTAGTGAGAGGAGTTGTTTCGCCGATCGCACTTTTGAAGGTAAGATTACCGCTAGCAGCTTTCACAGTCAAATCGCTGCTGCCGTTAACTGTATTATTGAAAGTAATGCTGTCACCTGAAATAATCGGATTGTTGGCAATTGTCACTGCATCTCCGTAGGTTTGAGCGCCGATTGTAGTGACATTTCCCTTGACTTGAGTTTTGCCGCCAACATCTGTAGTCAAACTCGCGGCATTAACTGTTTGATTAAATGCAGTTGTGCCTGTAGAATTAGCTGTTAATTTGCCGATCGCACTTGCACCACCAACTGCACCATTAAATGTCACATTACCGCTAACCGCCTTCGCCGTCAAATCGCTGCTACCGTTAACTGTATCGTTAAAAGCAATGCTGTCACCTGAAAGAATCGGATTGTTGGCAATTGTCACTGCATCTCCGTAGGTTTGAGTGCCGGTGGTTGTCACATTGCCATTTAGTTGAGTTGTGCCGCCAACATCTGTAGTCAAACTCGCGGCATTGACTGTTTGATTAAATGCAGTTGTGCCTGTAGAATTAGCTGTTAAATTGCCGATCGCACTTAAACTCCCAACTGCACCGTTAAATGTCACATTACCGCTAACCGCCTTCACAGTCAAATCGCTGGTGCCATTAACTGTATTATTGAAAGTAATGCTGTCACCTGAAATAATCGGATTGTTGGCAATTGTCACAGCATCTCCGTAGGTTTGAGCGCCGGTGGTTGTCACATTTGCCTTGACTTGAGTTGTGCCGCCAACATCTGTAGTCAAACTCGCGGCATTGACTGTTTGATTAAATGCAGTTGTGCCTGTAGAGTTAGCTGTTAAATTGCCGATCGCACTTAAACTCCCAACTGCACCGTTGAATGTCACATTACCGCTAACCGCCTTCGCCGTCAAATCGCTGGTGCCGTTAACTGTATCGTTAAATGTAATGCTGTCACCTGAAAGAATCGGATTGTTGGCAATTGTCACTGCATCTCCGTAGGTTTGAGCGCCGGTGGTTGTCACATTGCCATTTAGTTCAGTTGTGCCGCCAACATCTGTAGTCAAACTCGTAGCATTGACTGTTTGATTAAATGCAGTTGTGCCTGTAGAGTTAGCTGTTAAATTGCCGATCGCACTTAAACTCCCAACTGCACCGTTGAATGTCACATTACCGCTAACCGCCTTCGCCGTCAAATCGCTGGTGCCGTTAACTGTATCGTTAAATGTAATGCTGTCACCTGAAAGAATCGGATTGTTGGCAATTGTCACTGCATCTCCGTAGGTTTGACTGCCGGTTGTCGTGACATTGCCCTTGACTTGAGTTGTGCCGCCAACATCTGTACTCAAACTCGCGGCATTTACTGTTTGATTAAATGCAGTTGTGCCTGTAGAATTAGCGGTAATATTTGCTAATGCTGTGGTATTGCCAACCGCACCATTGAATGTAACATCACCGCTCACCGCCTTCGCAGTCAAATCGCTGGTACCGTCCACAGTATTATTGAAAGTAATGTCGCTACCTGTGAGAATGGGATTATTGGCAAGAGTGACAGCATCTCCGTAGGTTTGACTGCCGGTGGTAGTGACATTGCCATTAAGTGTAGTTGTGCCGCCAGAATTGGTCGTGAAACTGGTAGCCGTGACAGCATTAAATGTAGCTGTACCAGCACTATTGACGGTGATATTTCCTAATGGTGTAGTATTGCCTATTGCTGATATAACTGAAAAGTTAACTGTACCTGTTTCTAAAGTGAGATTGCCGCTGCCATCAATGTTATTCTTAAACAGAATATTGCCACTTGCTGAATTGCCATTGCTCACTAAGACACTATCTCCAACTAAGGTATTGCCGTTAATTGTGATATCTTGAGATTGGGTGGTAATATTGCCATTTAAGTTATTAGTTGTAGCATTCAGAGTAATTGAAGCATTATCAGTTCCCGAAATCGATTGATTGGGATTGACAAAAATAGTGCCTTGAGTATTGAAAGTCACAGGATCGGCAAAAGATACTGGCAAATTCTCTACAGTGATATTGCCTGTAGTAGTGTTCCCTCCGAAAACAATGGCACTAAAGCCATTACGCAATGAGGATAAAAACGGTGCTCCTATATCGATCGCCTGTGGATCGTCACCAAGTCCAGCCTGGAAGCGGATTCCTACATTCGGCGAAAACGGCGCAATTGAAAAAGTGCCTTTACCCTGGGCGGAACCTGCTCCCGAAAAGCCAATCTCATTGCCGGTAATGCTAATATTTCCAGTACCGGGCAATCCATTACCATCAATGCTATTTATCCCAACTTGATTGGGAGTTGCGATCGCGATATCTCCGCCGGCACCGGAACTAGAACTAGAATTAACTACTCCTGAGTATGTAAAAATGTTGCCTGTTTTGCCCGTGAGTGTGATGTTTCCGCCATTGCCAGCAGTGGAACTGGAGTTAAGATTGCCAGCGTTAATATTGTTGGCACTGAGTGTGATTGGGCCTCCATTTCCGGTACTGGATTTGGTATCGATCGCCCCTGTTCCAGTCGTATTAATATCGCCATTAGTGCTGGTAAGGGCGATCGCCCGTCCGGGATTTGTCGTATCGCCTGTAGTAATATCGCCTGTAGTTGTAATCGCGATATCGCTCGGACTGGTAACATTCAGAGAATTGAGTATTGCCAGGGAACGCAAAGGCACTGTCCCCCCAATTGGCCCGTTGAGATTAATAACGCCTTTTACTCCCGCAGTCAAAACTAGGTTGCCATCGCCGTCAACTGTTCCCCCAAAATTAATGTCACCTGCATTCGTTAACCCAGTATCGAGGGTGACATTAGAACCCGTAGCCAGAGAGACTTTGCCACCAAAGGTAATATTCTGTTCGTTGGTGACAATATTTGCATTTAAGTTAGTGGTTGCAGCATTAAAAGTAATTGAAGCGTTGTTTTTACCTGTAATGTTTCCATTGACTGCAATTGTGGAATCTTGAATTGTGACGGGGTTATTAAAAGTAACGCCAGCGGGGTCAAGGGCGATCGCCCCCGTGCCATCCGTCCGTCCGATAACCATTTGCGAAAACCCTTTTAACGTGTCGAGTTCCGCCTGAATCAAATTCAAAGGAGGAACGTCAGGGTTATTCTGAGTACCGCCTATCTGAACACCTAAACTCGGTGTCAGCGGCTGTAAAGTAATAGTACCCTTGCCATTGACTTGAGTCGTCCCTAACAGTTGAATTTCATCGCCCGTCAAAGTGACATTGCCGCCCAAAGCCGCATCAATCACACCGGCCGCGAGGTTAATTGGAATGGAATTGTTGTTAGCACTTCCCGTGAGGCTAATATTACCCGTTCCCGTAGCTTGCACCGTTACCGGCGGTATGCTGGTGTTTAAGTTAATGCCGTAGCTGCTAAATGCTGTCCCTACAGCGGTACCGGTTAAAACAATATCTCCATTCTCCGATCGTACCGTGCCGTTGTTGAGCCAGATCCCGGAATTAGTGCCCGTCCCTGCACTGGCCGTACCCGTCAACGTCACCTTTCCCAAGCCTGCGGTTTGGACTGTAGCACCAACATCTATATATATGCCTTCGTTGGTAGACCCAGCCCCATCACCTGTACCAGTCAGACTGACATTTCCAGAGAGCGCTTTCACTGTGCCACCCCCAAGTTGTATCCCTTGATTGCTATCAGTCCCATTGCCGCCAACACCGCTCAGAGCCACATTCCCGGTGCCTGTGGACTCCACCACCCCTGAACTCGAAATGCCCCTGTTGTTGCCCGCGCTCCCCTTACCTGTTCCAGTTAGGGTGATATCTCCATTCTGCGATTTTACCGTGCTGGGATTATCAATAGTTATCCCTTGATTGCTGTCAGTCCCATTTCCTCCCGTCCCGGTGATGGTGACAGTTCCATTCCCCGTCGTTGACTCGACTGTAGAGTTGATGATTCTAACGCCGGTGTTTTGGGTTAAAGTTCCAGCACCGTTACCAGCCAGGTTTATATTTCCCCCAGCCCGCACTGTACTGCTGTCAATAGATATCCCTTGATTATTATCTATCCCGTTCCCGCCAGTACCGTTGAGAGTAATACTCCCTGTCCCGATCGATTCCACTGTACTGGTAATAATGTTAATCCCCTTGTTTTTGTTTCCAGTTGCATTACCGCCAGTACCATTGAGAGTAATACTTCCAGTCCCAGCCGTCGTGATTCCGCTGTTAGAAATAGAAATGCCGTCATTGAAACTGACTCCAGCCAGTCCTTGACCTCTAATAGAAATATTTCCAGTCCCGGCATTGAGGGTGGAACCGGTGAGATCGACTCCGATGGGATTTGCCGCTGTCCCTACTGCTGGGGAATTTGACGGGTTGGTGCCGCCTCCTAAAATGATGTTGCCACCGTTGGAGTTGATGATAGCATTGGTAATGGCGATCGCCCCTGCACCAGTGCCATCTAAATCTGCATTCAGGGTGATACTGCCGCCGTTAGCGGTGATATTTTTGTTAACAAATATGCTGTTATTAGCATTCAGAGTCAGGGAATTACTATTAGTCCAAGATACCGGAGCGCTGACTGTAATATCGCCTTGATTCGCAAAACCAGATGCAGTGGAAATAGTCACATTTCCCAAACCTAGCTGTGTTTGCAGCGTCCCATTATTAATTGTAGAAGTAGCAGCGGAGGGCGTAAATACTCCTCCTAATGTGCCGCCTGCATCCGCACCTGTACTAATAGTGATATCAGTAGGATCTAATAATAAGGTTCCAGCAATCCCAAAGGTCGATCGCAAATCTACTAATCCTTGAAAATCCAGGGATTGCTTTCCCGAAACTTCTACAAAGCCGCCATTACCAGAAAACAAGCCACCTCTGGCCGTAATATTGCCGTTAAAACGAGTAGTTTCATCAGCCCAAACTATAACTCGCCCGCCATTCCCATTACTCACAGCATCAGCATTAATTGTCGAATCACCGCTCACAAAAGTCCGCGCAGCATTGGGTAGAATCCCCAAACCGCGCTCGTCTCCCCCAACCAGTACAGTACCGCCGCCGTCAGCACCAGAAGCATTGATATTAGCGCCAATAACACCTGCTTTTTCGCCCAATATGTTAACGTTGCCGCCAGTGTTGCCAGAGACGTTGAGAGTGCCGGATGCGATCGCAGTTCCCGCAGCTACCGGCACAGCAACATTCCCCGCCAACACCACTTCGCCATTGGGATTTACCGTCAAACTCGTTGCCGATGCCGCACCTTTTCCTGTCAGCAACTCCGGCAAAGATAACACTGGCTGCGTCCAATTGTTCGGCAGCGAGCTTTGAGTTGCTGTCGGCTGAATATCCAAGCTCAATAAATTTCCCGCTTGACTGATCCGCACCAAATTGTTACCCGGTACGGCGCTGATGAGAATATTGCCGCTAGGCGCAGTTAACTGACCGGTATTGACAACCGTACCGCCGAGCAAAGTTAAACTTTGACCTGGTGGCACCGTCAAATTGCCTGCATTAACAATGCTTCCCCCTTGCAAAGTTGTAAAAGCAAAACTATTCGGCATCCCGATGAAACTTGCCCAATTATTATTGCCGATCGCACTAAACCACTGATTGTTCCCAAAACCAATCCCTGTCGCCGTAGTAGCATTAAAAGATCCAGGCACGTTGAGACTGGCATTCGGCCCGAAAATTATGCCGGCAGGATTCATCAAAAATAAATTGGAATTGCCGCCCGTAACTTGAATTAAGCCATTTATTAAAGAAGGATTTCCCCCAGTAATCCGTCCCAAAATATTTTGAATATTTGGATTGGTAAGAAAGTTAGCAGTTTGACCTTCGCTGAGACCGAACTGAGTAAAACTGTGAAAAAGATTAGCCCGATCTCCGCTGAAAGACCCCCCGGAAATGTCGTAGCGGTTGCCGTTGGGAGTAACAACTGTGTTAGTGCCGTCTGGTGCCGGGGCGATGGGTTGCGCGTTTGCCGAACCCGCCGCTGCACTCAGCCAGCCAACGATGAATAACCATCCGAGCAAAGGTAGTCTGTTGGCTGTCATTGTTTTTAAAGATTGTGCTTAAAGTGCGATCGTATTTATCTATCCTATTTCTACTCCTAAAAACTCCTCACGTCAATAAGATCGCCCTGTTTTTTATACCCGAATAATTGGGATGGAAAGCTGAAGGAAATGTAGGTGTTTATAACCGTTTTCAGTTAAGTGCAGTACAGATGCTCGGGTAGGGACACCGCACTCCCGCCGTGTTTCTAATGTATTCAGGCGCGATCGGGCAATTCAACTTGGTTTCTCGTTTCCACTTTCAGAACTTCCATGACGCAATTACCTTAAGAAACCGGGTTTATGCGTGCGGGAGTGTTGGCGAAAATATGGCGCGCAACGCGAGGCTTAGGGGTTGAAAAACCGGAATAATACTTACGTAAAAATGCGTAAGTACCGCTCGCCTGAATACAGTAGGGACACGACATGGTGCGGTGTCCCTACTTCGAGTGGCAAAAAACACAGCGAGAATCCCTACTCGCGGCCGCCGCTTCCTTCTGCACCGGGCGATCGGCTTGCAGCCAGCTTTGAGGATTAACTGGCCCAACAGCCGAATTTCCCTCAGAAACTTTATATTTTTTTGATAAACTTTACCAAAAATTTACAAAGATTGAGTAAAAATTTTTATGTATTTTTGATAAAAGCTAATGTTTGCAAGTCTTGCAGTCAGCTTGAGATCGTTAACCGACACCAATAAATGTAGTAGGTTAGAAATGGAGAATGAATGAAAATCTTGCTGTTACAGACTAAAGTGCGGCACAAGGAGTGTCAGTGAAAACTCTTAGGACAACAAGCATTCATTTACTCTCATGACACACTTAGATAATATCGGTCTGTAGAGTAACTGCTGTAGAGTCTCTTTTGCAGCTTTGACGATCGTCCGTTCATATCGCATTCAAGGCGATCGTCTATTCCCGCGACGGGAAAATGGCATTTCCCGCCTTACTACCTAACAATATTGGAGGAATCAGGGTTATGACTACCTTAACGCTAGTCAAAAAAACATCTTTTACAGTCGCCAGCTTGGCAACCACAATCTTGCTCAGCATCTGCACGCCCGTCCGAGCCTTCATGTTTGGCACCAGCGGCATCCAGTTCGATCGAGATACAAATATAAACTTTACATTCGACCAATCTCACGGCAGTTACCAGTCCAGCTTGTGGGTAGCCCAAGCTCAGTCAGCAAACACTGGCTACAGCAACATATCCCGCCTATTTTACGAGACTAAACCCTCAGATGACGGCTCTGCGAACAACTGGCAAGGAACCTTCGGCAACGCAGTCACCTCCGACAACGGCTCGATCGACCAAACTTTCACATTTTTGGAGAATCAAGTTTACGCACTCCTGCTCTGGAACGACCTCGGCAGTGGCAAGCCTTTCGAGCAATACGTCTCCAGCAGCACCTTTATGAACAGCTCCGAATGGTTTGCCGCCGGCAGCCAATTCAGCAGAACTGACTGCATGGCGACTGGATGCCAGCAAGCTGTCTTTGGCGACTTTAGCCTCAACAACGACTCCACGGCTCCATTTACAACCGTCAACGGTGGCAAGGGCCCAGAGCAGTTTCCATCGGTGACAACGGCCCAACTCGCTAAGGGTACAAAAATTTCCTTGGACGATGGCGGAAAAGGAGATGACGTTGACTTTCAAAACTTTAGCCTCACGGCTCAGGCAGTCCCCACGGCTCAGGAAGTCCCCGAACCAATCTCAATTTTGGGTACTGTCCTGGGGATCGGGACTTTGGCTGCGGCTCGATCGCAAAAAAAGCGACAGCAGCAACCAGAAAAATGACTCTTAACCAGCCCCATACAAATCTAAATAGTGCGTCTGTTCAGTGGTACTCTGAGGAATAGCATTTCTAAATGTTAAGAGTTTTTCCAATATCGGAAAAATAGCATCCTAACAAAGGCACTATTCATGGTATCCACCGCAACAAAAACGAACGTAGGCTACATCACCCAAATCATTGGGCCGGTTGTAGACGTAAAATTCCCAGGCGGCAAACTGCCCCAAATCTATAACGCTCTCACGATTTCCGGCAAAAACGAAGCAGGTCAAGACATTGCCGTTACCTGCGAAGTTCAACAACTGCTCGGAGACACCCAAGTGCGTGCAGTTTCCATGAGTACCACCGACGGCTTGGTGCGCGGCATGGAAGTAGTAGATACCGGGGAATCGATCCAAGTTCCCGTCGGAATCCCAACTCTCGGCCGCATTTTTAACGTCATCGGCCAACCCGTAGACAACCTCGGCCCGGTCAATACTTCCGAAAGTATGCCCATCCACCGCAACCCTCCGGCTTTCACCGAACTGGAAACCAAGCCTTCGGTGTTTGAAACCGGGATCAAGGTGATCGACCTCCTGGCCCCCTACCGCCGCGGCGGCAAAATCGGTTTGTTCGGCGGCGCAGGCGTCGGCAAAACCGTGATCATGATGGAACTCGTGAACAACATCGCTAAGGCTCACGGCGGCGTGTCCGTGTTCGGTGGTGTGGGCGAGCGCACCCGCGAAGGTAATGACCTCTACAAAGAAATGATCGAGTCGGGGGTTATTAACGAAGAAGACCGCACCAAGTCAAAAATTGCTCTTGTTTACGGTCAAATGAACGAGCCGCCTGGTGCTCGGATGCGCGTGGGCTTGTCGGCTCTGGCGATGGCCGAATACTTCCGCGATGTCAGCAAGCAAGACGTTCTCCTGTTCATTGACAATATCTTCCGGTTCGTGCAAGCGGGTTCTGAGGTATCGGCTCTGTTGGGTCGGATGCCTTCGGCTGTGGGATATCAGCCGACTCTCGGTACGGATATGGGCGACTTGCAAGAACGGATTACTTCGACTACCGAAGGTTCGATTACTTCGGTTCAAGCTGTGTACGTACCTGCGGATGACTTGACTGACCCCGCACCGGCTACGACTTTTGCTCACTTGGACGCTACAACTGTGTTGTCTCGCGGTTTGGCTTCCAAGGGTATTTATCCGGCTGTTGACCCGCTGGATTCTACGTCTACAATGTTGCAAGTTAGCGTTGTCGGCGAAGAGCACTATGGTGTTGCCCGTCAGGTGCAGTCTACTCTGCAACGCTATAAGGAATTGCAAGACATTATTGCAATTTTGGGTTTGGACGAGCTGTCAGAAGATGACCGCTTAACCGTTTCTCGCGCTCGCAAAATTGAACGGTTCTTGTCTCAACCGTTCTTTGTCGCCGAAGTGTTCACCGGTTCCCCCGGCAAATACGTCAAGCTGGCAGATACCATTAAGGGCTTCCAGATGATTTTGGCTGGCGAACTTGACGAATTACCGGAACAAGCTTTCTATTTGGTGGGCGATATCAACGAGGCGATCGCCAAAGCTGAAAAAATGAAAGCTGACGCCAAGTAATTTTAGTCATTAGTCAGTAGTCATTGGTCAGTAGTCATTAGTTAGTAGTCAGTAGTTATTAGTTATTTGTTATTAGTTATTGGTTATTGGTAACAACTGACAACTGACAACTGGCAACTGATAACTGGCAACTGATAACTGGCAACTGACAACTGACAACTGACAACTGATAACTGACAACTGACAACTGACAAGTGACACTTTATGACATTAACTGTGCGCGTAGTTGCCCCAGACAAAACTGTTTGGGATTCTAATGCTGAAGAAGTAATTCTGCCGAGCACCACAGGCCAATTAGGTATTTTAAGCGGTCACGCTCCAATGTTGACGGCTTTGGATACCGGAGTGATGCGCGTCCGTCCCGGCAAGGAATGGGTGTCTATTGCTCTGATGGGCGGCTTTGCAGAAATCCAAGAAAACAAAGTTACTATTCTTGTCAACGGCGCTGAAAAAGGCGAAACCATTGATAAAGAAGCTGCTCGTACTGCTTACACCGAAGCAGAAGCTCGTTTGGAAAAGTCCGCTAGCGGCACTTTGCAAGAGCAAATTCAAGCTAAGCAAGCAATCAAACGCGCGAGAGCTCGTTTCCAAGCTGCCGGCGGCACGCTCTAGCTTTTGTAGTAGGGACACAACATTTTTGTGTCCCTAGTTTTTTGCTAAGTTGTGTCCCTACTGCGAGAGCTAAACTCCCACCTCAGACAAGAGAGATTGCATTGTTTCCCAAGATAGCCCCTGCTGAAGATAGCGGGGGTTATTTGGATTGTAGGGACTCTCCAGCCGATCGACACTGACAATTTTTGCTCCCGACGGCAAAACAGGAACCTCTGGATCGCTCGCGGTCGATCGCACCAAAGAGCTAGAAAAGCCTTTAAAAATAGCAATTTCATCGAATTCGCCGTCAATTTCGGCCTTGACGATTAAAACTTCGTGCGATCGTTTTACCGTGTATTGTTCCAAGCGGCGAGCAATAGAGTCAGCCATAGCAAATATCACTTTCCTGAAATCTGCTATAATATAGCTTAATTTTGCGGCTAATTTCAGGGACAGACACCTAAATTTTTATTTTTAATTCCACCTTTTTTAAGAGCAGGAAGTAAGCGGACATAATATAAATACTTTCAAAAAAATCTGGAATATTTTCGTCCTGCACAACCTACTTATACGATATTTTATGAATCCCATAAAAACTAGGCTTCAATTATCGTTTACCCTTAAAAATATTATTAAACGCCGTTTTGCTTGGGGATATGCGCTGGTATTTATGCTAGTTTTTTGCTTGAGTTTAGCTCTGGCAAGTTGCAACTCACAGCTCATAAATAACTCTCAAGCAAAAACCCAAAATGAACCCTCAAATTTAACAAAAGTTGTCAGAATCGGCCATCAGCGTTTCGGAGCGCTGTTTTATCTCAAAGCTAAAGGCTCTTTGGAAACCCGTTTAGCAGAAATTGGGTGGTCTGTAGAATGGACGGAATTTTCCGCAGGGCCGCCCATTTTAGCAGCAATAGGAAAAGGAAAAATCGATCTGGGTTATGCAGGAGTTGCGCCGCCAATTTTTGCCCAATCAGACGGCGTACCTTTTGTTTATATTGCTAATGATTCAGCTTTACCTGGAAGCATTGGCATCATAGTTCCTCAAGATTCTCCAATTCGGACTCTAGCGGATCTCAAAGGCAAGAAAATAGCAGCAACTCAGAAAACCGCAGGTCACTATTTGTTAATTCGGGCGTTAACTCAAGGTGGCTTGCAGTTAAAAGATGCAGAATTGGTCGATTTGCCTCCACCAAAAGCTCAGGAAGCATTTGTGAGAGGCGAGGTTGATGCTTGGGCGATTTGGCAGCCGTTTCTAGCTCAGTTACAGGAAACTATGCCTGTTCATTTCTTGACTGACAGCGACGGGCTGATGAATGATAGAAACTTCTATTTGGCAAGTCGCTCTTTTGCTAGCGACTTTCCCGATATTGTTAAAATAGTGATGGGAGAAACGCGACAGATGGCTACTTGGATAACTAAAAATCCCGAGCGAGCAGCGGAATTGATCGGCGCTCGAACCGGAATGAAAATAGCTACAGCTATCATGTTAACCAAAAGCCGCCGCTACGATTTGCTGCCAATTCAAGACAGGGCAGTTGAAGAACAGCAGCGGATTAGTGAAATTTTCTTTCGGTTGGGACTGATTCCCGATCGCCTTTGGATTGAAGATGTTATTTGGAAACAAAAATTAGATTTATAAAACCAGAACTTAGGCAAAGGTATCGATAAATCAACGGTTGCGATTCCGCAAGTCTTAAAAATGTGAAATTGGGTGTATCCTATAGAGTGAGATCGAACTGTTAACTGGCAGAATCAAATGTCATCAATTGCCAACCAACTGCGTTACGGTTTTGTCTCGATTGTTGTGGCAAGCGTATTGATGGCGGGAAGTACCTTAGCTTACCTCAGCTTTCGGGGACAAATAGAACAGACAAAACAGCTTCAGTACGAGCGATCGCAAGCTGCTGCTGTCCAAATTAGCGCTTATCTGGATAACTTGCAGCGCCAACTCAATTATTTGTCAGAATTGCGCGGTTTAACAGAATTTAATCCTGAAACTCAGCGCAGCATTCTCGAAGGATTGGTCAACAGCAACAGCGCCTACGAAGTCGTGGGAATTTTTAACAGTAAAGGTCAAATCATACAGGCGATGTCGCCTTACGAATCCTTTTCTATCTCTAGCTTAACTTTAGCAGGTATTTCGGGAGATGCACCTATATTTTGGGAGACTTTTGGGCAGACTCAAAATTATGTTAGTCCAGTAGATGTCGATATGAAAACAGCGGTTAATGTTGTTAACTTAGCCGTGCCTGTTCGCAACAGTAAAAATCAAATTGCAGGAGTATTGTTTGCCAGAGTAAGTCTCAATTTTTTAACTCAAATTGCATCCAGAACGCAAGTTGGAAAAACTGGATACAGCTACGTTCTCGACCACCGCTCAGTGCTGATTTCGGAAACCGGAAACAAGATTAATCCATATTTACTGCAAGATTTGAGAGGGCGGCCCTTTGTGCGAGAGTTATCCAAATTAGCTTTAGCTTCGGGGATTCAATCTCCGATCGTTTATCGAGGCTTGCGCGGGGAAGAAGTCACGGGCACGGGTGCGATCGTGCGGAGGGCGCAGTGGATGGTGGTTGTAGAGCTGCCTACGGCGGAAGCTTACGCCCCGGTGCGATCGCTCCTATACGTCATGGGTACAGTTACCCTCGCCAGCGCCCTCGTCGCCGTGGGCTTGGGGGTGGCTTTTGCTCGATCGATTACAAATCCTTTGAAATCCCTAACATCCGCAGCTACTAAAATGACTAGCGGAATGTTGGAAACTCGGGTAAATATTGCAGCATCTAACGAACTCGGAAAATTAGCTAATGCTTTCAACAGCATGGCCGGTCAATTGGAAGTATCTTTCACAAAATTAGAGCATCAAAATGCCCAATTGCAGCGACTTGACAAACTCAAAGACGAATTTTTAGCCAACACTTCTCACGAACTCCGCACCCCGCTTAACGGCATTATCGGTTTAACTGAATCTTTGATCGACGGTGCTACAGGACAATTGCCAGAATCGACTATTTCCAATCTGGAAATTATTGCATCTAGCGGCAGAAGACTGTCCAATCTCATCAACGACATTCTCGATTTCTCGAAGCTGAGACACAAAAATATTGAACTGCAAATCAAGCCTGTCGGCATCCGAGAAATTGTCGATATCGTGGTGACTCTTTCTCAACCTCTAATCGGTACAAAAAATTTGCAGTTGATTAATTCAGTCACTCCCGACATTCCCCTCGTGGATGCCGATGAAAATCGGGTGCAACAAGTTCTTTATAACTTAATCGGCAATGCGATTAAATTTACCGAAAGCGGCAGAGTTGAAATTTCCGCGAATGCGATCGGCTTGGATTCGCCGCCTTTGACAGACAAAGAAAGTTCAGTAACAAGTCAGATTCAATCTTTAATTGTCAGGTCAAAACTGCAAATTACTGTATCCGATACTGGTATTGGCATTGCTGAAGATAAATTAGAACTAATTTTTAAATCTTTTGAACAAGGAGACGGTTCCACTGCTAGAGAATATGGAGGAACAGGGTTAGGTTTGGCAGTTACAAAGCAGTTGGTCGAACTGCACGGTGGCGAAATACAGGTATCTTCAAAACTAGGTATTGGTTCGCAGTTTACCTTTAGTTTGCCAATCTCTCAAAATCAGTACATTGAGCGCAAGCATTTGCCAGCAACGGTTCTGCCGTCTTTAGTTTCAATAACCAACGATCGCAGGTTAATAAATTATGAAACCGCCGCACTAACTTTTAATAATAAGAGTTCGATCGATGATAAAGAACGCCAAGAAAACAGTCAAGTGAAAATCTTGATTGTAGATGACGAACCTGTGAATGTTCAGGTATTGGCTAACAATTTGCTTCTCGAAAATTATGCGATCGCCGAAGCTAGCTGCGGTAAAGAAGCTTTAGCCCTTCTAGACAGAGGCTACAAGCCCGATCTAATCTTACTGGATATCATGATGCCGCGGATGACTGGTTACGAAGTTTGCGAGAAAATCCGCGAGAAATTCACCGCTATCGAAGTACCAATTGTGATGCTAACCGCCAAAAATCAAGTATCTGACTTAGTGCAAGGTTTCAATGCAGGAGCCAATGATTTTTTAACTAAACCGTTTGTCAAAAATGAATTGCTAGCCAGAATTAAAACTCACATCCGTCTGGCAAAAATCAATGCAGCTTACGGTAGATTTGTCCCCCACGACTTTCTGCGATTTTTGGGACACGAAAGTATTGTTGATGTCCGACTAGGCGATCAGATTCAGAAAGAAATGACAGTTTTATTTTCGGACATTCGCTCTTTTACGACTATCTCCGAAGCGATGACTCCCCAAGAAAACTTTAATTTTATCAACAGCTACCTCAGCCGAGTGAGTCCGGTAATTCGCGCTCACCAAGGTTTCATCGATAAATATATTGGCGATGCGATTATGGCACTATTTCCTGAGTCGGCAGATGATGCTGTTCGCGCGGCGGTGGAAATGCAAAAACAAGTTATTATTTACAACCAGCACGGACAACGGAGCAATTATGCACCGATTACGATCGGCATCGGTTTGCACGCGGGAACTTTAATGTTGGGTACGATTGGCGAGCAAAAACGGATGGAAAGTACGGTGATTGCTGATGCGGTAAATCTCGCGTCTCGTTTGGAAGGACTGACTAAGGTTTACGGATCGGGAATCCTAGTTACTGAATCAATTTTAGAGCGTTTGGGCGATCGAGAAAAATATATGTGCCGATTTGTCGCTCGAGTCACAGTAAAAGGCAAAAAATCTGCCGTGTCGGTGTTTGAGATTTATGATGCAGAAACAGAACAAAGCATTAAACTCAAACAGGAAACTGCTGCTGCATTTGAAAAAGGTCTGGAGCTTTATTTCGAGCAAAATTTTAGTAAATCGCAAAAAATATTCAAGAAGATTTGCGAAACAAATCCTCAAGATAAGTTAGCCGCAACCTACTACCAGCGTTCTCTGAAGAATAGAATGTATGGAGTGTCAGAAGGATGGTCGGGAATAGAAGCTTTGGATGAAAAGTAGTAAAAGTAGCATTAAGCTGACGGCAGAAATTTTTATGTGTTTATCCGGTTTTTTGTACCTAGTCTCAGTCATAATATATTCAGAGCAAAGCATGGGAACCCAAAATTGGGAGTTTTCCTGAGAGATTTGCCGTCGAGCGCGCTGGTTTGACTTCTTCCTCGCATATATTGCGAAAATCTCTGCGAAAAAGAAACCCGATTTCTCGGAAAAATCTCAAGTTTGACAGCGATTCAGGAAGAAACCGAGAATCAAACTTTGCTTGTGCAAGTTTTGTTCAACTACAAAATGGTTTACAATACTTAGCAGCGAGCGGTGCAGCTTCGATCGCCCGTATCAACTGTGTCTTTCAAGCTAAATTAATGTTATGTCCACTCTTTCTCTCAAGCACTTGGTGGCCAAACTTTCAGGAAAAGCGACGCTGCAAACTGTACTCATAGTTCCGTTTGTCTTGCAAGTATTTGCAGCGGTGGGTATTGTGGGATATTTATCATTTAGGAACTCTCAAAGAGCAGTGAATGACCTTGCCGATCAGTTGATGGGGGAGGTGAGCAATCGCATCGAGCAAAATTTGAGAACTTATCTGGAAACTCCGCACCAAATCAATCAAAGCAAGCTGGATGCTGTGAAACTGGGTTTTGTGAACATGAAAGACTTGTCAGCTTGGGAAAAGTATCTGTGGCGGCAAGTGCAATTATATCCTTATATCAATTTTACGTCGATCGCCAATCAAGATGGAGAATATCGCACCGGCGAAAAAATGTCGAACGGCACTTTATTGATTAACGCATCGGGTCCGTCTACAAATTTTGATTTTTATTCTTACAATACTAATAATGCGGGCGATCGCGCGACAGTAGCAGCCACCGTTAAAAACTTCGACATCCGACAGCACCCTTCCTACAGCTATGCGGCTCTAGCAGCCAAACCAACTTGGAGTTCAGTTTATATATCCTTCCTAGAACCCACATTGCTCCTCAGCGCGCTGCAACCAGTTTACAACAGCCAGAAACAGCTAGAAGGAGTATTAATTGCTGCTTTGCGTCTCGACAGTATCGGTCAATTTTTAAACAGTCTCAAAATAGGCAAATCCGGTCAAACTTTTATTATCGAAAGAAACGGCACGCTGCTGGCAACTTCCACACCCGAAAAACCTTTCCGCAGCAAAAACGGTAAAAAAGAATTGTTTAAAGTTACAGAAAGCAGCGACGCAGTAACGCAAACTACAGCTAAATATTTAGAAAGTCACTTTCAAAACTTGCAGCAAATTACCAAATCGCAGCAAATAAATGTTGAGATAAACGGCAAGCAGAAATTTTTAAAAGTCCTGCCGTTCCAAGACGGCAAAGGTTTAGATTGGCTGATTGTCGTCGTCGTTCCCGAAGCCGACTTTATGGAACAAATCCATGCCGGCAACCGAACTACAGTGCTGCTATGTCTGGCAGCTTTGGGCATGGCAACTGTTCTAGGAATTCTCACTTCTCGCTGGATTATCAAACCTATTTTAAAATTAAAAGATGCAGCAATAGCTTTGTCTGAAGGACAATTTGACAGAACTGTAAAGCTCGATCGTTCCGACGAGTTGGGCATACTTGCCACTGCTTTTAACAGCATGGCAGCACAACTGCAAGCATCTTTTACTGCCTTAGAGACTAAAAATACCGAATTGCAGCGACTGGACAAACTAAAAGACGAATTCTTAGCCAATACTTCCCACGAACTCCGCACTCCCCTCAACGGCATTATTGGGATTGCAGAATCTTTAATAGACGGTGCTACCGGACAACTGCCAGAATCAACAAATTTTAACTTAGCTTTGATTTCATCCTCGGGCCAAAGATTGTCTTCTTTAATTAACGATCTTCTGGACTTTTCTCAGCTAAAACATAAAACGATAGAACTGCAAATTAAGGCCGTCGGTATTCGAGAAATAGTCTCTGTAATCCTCACCTTATCTCAACCATTAGTAGGCAAAAAAAAATTGCAGTTGATTAACTCAGTCGCTCCTGAATTGCCGCCAATAGCAGCCGACGAGAATCGCTTGCAGCAAATACTTTACAACTTAATCGGCAATGCGATTAAATTTAGCGAAAGCGGCAGAGTTGAAATTTCAGCAGAATTGGTAACGGGCAACGAACAATCACCGCCTAATTCCCAATTAGCGATTACTGTATCCGACACCGGTATTGGCATCCCCGAAGATAAATTAGAGCGAATTTTTGAATCCTTTGAGCAAGCTGACGGTTCCACTGCTAGAGAATATGGCGGCACGGGTTTAGGGTTAACTGTTGCCAAGCAATTAGTGGAATTGCACGGAGGTAAAATTTGGGTATCTTCAACTGTAGGCGTAGGTTCCCAATTCACTTTTACTTTGCCCGTATCTGAAACTCAGCCGGAATTTAGCAGCAGACAGCCGCATTTAACCGAGGGATATCGGCATTTAATCACTCCTGAATTAGCCCGCGAATCATCTATAATAAATTCTCAGGTATCAGACAATAGCGACTTGCTAGAAAGTGAAAAATTAAAAATTTTGGTAGTTGATGATGAGCCGATTAATATTCATGTCATCATCAACAGTCTTTCTGTAGAAAACTACGATATCACTCAAGCGAGCAACGGCTTAGAAGCTTTAAATCTGATTCAATCAGGATTTAAGCCCGACTTAATTTTACTGGATGTAATGATGCCGCAGATGACTGGTTATGAAGTGTGTCGAGAAGTCCGCAAAAAATACTCGCCTTTAGAAATGCCGATTCTGATGCTGACGGCCAAAAATCTAACTACCGACTTGGTAGAAGCTTTTAACTTAGAAGCAAATGATTATGTAACTAAACCTTTTATCAAAAAGGAATTGTTGGCGAGAATCAACACGCAAATTCGCCTTGCTAAACTGAATGCAGCCTACGGCCGGTTTGTGCCGCACGATTTTCTAAACTTGCTGGAAAAGCCGAGTATTATTGAAGTAAAATTAGGCGAAAACCAGGAAAGAGATATGACAGTCCTGTTTGCGGATATTCGCTCGTTTACGGCGCTTTCCGAAAATATGACACCGCCTGAAAATTTTGCATTTATTAACACTTACTTGGGAAGGGTTAGCCCTGCAATCAGGAAAAATAACGGGTTTATTGACAAATACATTGGGGATGCAGTCATGGCACTGTTTCCTACATCTTCATCTGATGGCGTGCGAGCAGCAATTGATATGCAAAAAGAAGTGAATATCTACAACCAGCAGCGAGAACAAAATGGTTTGTGTCCGATCGCGATCGGCGTCGGTTTGCACGCGGGCAATTTAATGTTGGGTACAATTGGCGAGCGAGAACGAATGGAAAGTACCGTGATTGCTGATGCGGTGAATCTCGCATCTCGTTTGGAAGGATTGACTAAGGTTTACGGCGCGGGCATTCTAGTTAGCGGTGCAATTATCGATCGCCTTGACGATCCAGAAAAATATAAGTACAGATTTGTCGATCGAGTAACGGTGAAAGGAAAGACAAATGCTGTGTCGGTGTTTGAAATTTACGATACAGAAACAGAGCAGAGCATTGTACTCAAGCAGCAAACTGCGGAGATTTTTCAAGAAGCTCTCAATTTTTACTACGAGCAAAAATTTGTTGCCGCCCAAAAAGTATTTCAGAATATTTTACAAATCAATCCTGACGATCGGGTAGCAATGCTGTATTTCAAACGAGCTCGCAAGTATCGAATGTACGGAGCCCCGGATGGGTGGTCTGGCGTGGAAACTTCGACGGAGAAATAGGGCGCACACTGCACGCCCTACTCTCTTTAACAGATGGTTGCACAAACTTTAAAATATAGTTGTACAAACGCCTAATTTATTCCAAGTTTTATGGCCGACAATGCCATCAGCAAAGATTTGTTGTTGTTTTTGAAAATTGATGACTGCTTGTTGGGTTTTCGCGCCGAATCCTCCATCAGTAGTTACGGAAAATCCGCTGGCGTTCAACAGTCGCTGAAGGTAGCGAACGTCCTCATTTTGGGTGACGCCATCGTTGCGTTTGAGTAGGGGAAAATAACGGCAGGAAGGTAATTCCATGTGAATTGCGTTTGTGGCTTGCATGGTTTGAGTCTCCATTGGTTGTTTGCAAGTTGTTGGAAAGCAGAGAAGTGCGGAAATGATGTTAATAGTTCTGGATACACTCTTGACTGGCAGAAACGGGGTTTCGGCTTAGCTGAACCACCAGGTTTTTTAGCGTTTCTGGGAGCGTAAAGGAAGTATTGCTGTGAAAAAACCCAGTTTCTTGCTACCCGTGCGCCTAGGATTAGTTAACTTGGATTTAACATCCGGGTTCACCTGTATAACAAGCGCCTAATAAATTCCAAGTTTGAGGGCCGACAATGCCATCAACAGCAATCTTATTTTGCTTTTGAAATTTGATGACTGCTTGTTCGGTTTTTGGGCCGAAGAATCCATCAGTTGCGACGGGATATCCCTTTTTAACTAAGGATTGTTGGAGATAGCGCACGTTTTGATTGGCAGCGGTGCTATTATTTCGTTGCAGTGTGGGTAGTGAAGAGCAAATAGGTAATTGAGCGTAAATTGAATTTGTGCTTTGCATGGTTTGATTGGGGATTAGTGGTTTGCAAGTTGTTTGAACTTGCTATTCCTCAGTTGTAGCTGTGGGGGAAAGTGCTTTAACAGTCGCTTTTTATAGTGACGCTTATCTGGGATAGCTCAGATGAGTGACACGCCGCTATCAAATCCGTTTTGTAGAAAGTAATTGTCAAAGGCAAACAGCAGCCAATTTTCATTTTTTATCAATTTTTAGCATTTTTGCTGGAAGCCCCCACACCATACCTGTACGGCTGTTAGTGCCGGGATGGATAGGCGGATTGACGTAGGTTGGCGAGTCAATCAATCTTGTCACGGTGTACTCGATCCACTCTTGTAAAAGCTGAGTAAGATTTTTTTTAAAAAGTAAAAATATTGTATTTAAAACGAGTTAACCATTTGATCGAAAATGGCGATCTGGAAAAGTGGTAGGGGGTTGAGACTTTAACTTAGAAGTGATATCGTAGTATCGGTAGATAGTAGATTTGCGGCTGTCAAACAATTTGAGAATTGAATCAATAACAATTTCTGTAACTATCGGGTTAAAGTCGGAAATAAAGTCGTCGGCGTTTAGATTGTGTTTAAAAAATTCCTTAGCTCGATCGCACTGATAGCGCATTTCGTCAAAGCCAACAATTTTCACAACAAACGTTGTGAGTGGCGAGTTCTCCAAATCGGTATTAGAAGTGCTTTTAGCCCGCCCATTTTCTAATAAATTCAATACTTCCGCTTCTAAATTAATTTTAGGTTTGTAAGGTTTCTCTATTTCTGGAAAAAAGCTTTCCAGGCGCACGCAGTTAGCAGATTTATCGGGAATTCCTCCCATCATCATCGCCAGAGAAACATCGATCCCCAAATCCGAAGAAAGAGCTTCTAGCAGGGCGAGAGCAGCCAGTTTGCACCCCAAATAAAGCTTTGCAATTTCGAGATTGTACTTAGCAGTAGTTTCCCAGCGCTCATAGGTGCGATCGTCTGGATATCCCTCAAACTGCCGGAAAATTATCTCTGGCTTCAGATAATTCAGAAAACCTTCCATCTTCAGCAAAGCAACTCGGTAGTCGCGAACCGTGTAAAAACCCCAGGAGATGAGATTGTGATTGGTTTCCGGCAGTAAATTCCAGGTATTTGCCAAAAAATGGGCTGAACTGTGGTGAGCAAAACTCATCACATCCCGGTTAGAAATTCGCACAGCTTTTTTCACCGTTTCCCGCATTTGCTCGTCAGTCAAACTGAGATTAAACAGGCTATTTATTGCTTGCAAGCGGTCATAAAAGCGCTGGCTTACCGTTACTCCGCACTCGGCGGCGCGAAACGGAATTGTTGCTTCAATGCAGCCTGCAATTTGAAGCAATTGCTCGCGTTTGAGAAATGGTTCTAGAGCTTTTGCTGCTACCACAGCGCTGAGAAATTCGTTTTGTCCGGAGAAAGGATTGAGAACTTCGCCCGGTTCAAAATTGAATACCAGCATTACCATCTCGAAGATAGCATCCGCCGAAAGTTCAGCTTTATCCCGAATTTGTAGCTGTTTGTTAACCTCTTTTGCAACAGGAGTGATGTAGTAGCTGACGTTAAAGTTAATGCTGCGATCGACTTGCACGTAGACGGTATCGTGAAATAAAGCTGCCAAAACCTCGATCGCGTCTTCATCTCCCCCCACATCAAAAATATGTTCGGGAGTGTGAAAAAACCGCCAGGGACCCATCATCGGCTGAACAATCAGTTCGGCAATCCGAGCGAGTTCACTTGGTTCGATTTTTGCTTCCAGGCGATCGATCGCCCAAATCAGCTTTTCTAAGCACTGTAAGTAGGCTTGTTTGCTATCCATCACAGTCTTTCCCAATAACATTGCTGTCAGTCGATTTTAGATTTTAGATTTTAGATTTTAGATTGACTCCACAGATGAATCTGGGAGCTTGTACCTTAGTCTAAAATTTTTATATCTCCACGACTGGAATCGGGGGCTTGTATCCGTTTTTGGGCGGGGTCACGTCAGCCACCCTGCTGTTAGTTTGATTTTTTCCTAGATGCGCCCGGCTTTTTTGAGTTGGATTGAGCTTTTTGTTGAAGACTTTAGCGGCAATTTAGGAAGCAAATACTTACTTAAAATCCACTTAATTGCCGGTAGCTGACCTCCCCTGTTTTCCCAGTTTAATTAGCACAAAGTATGACAAGTAAAGTACATAAATCGCTAAACCTATCAGACCCAACAATCCCAAAAATTGAGGGTTTGCTGTAGCGTGAAACATCTGTTTGTACAGCCAAGGCGGGTCAAACCAAACACGGCAAAAAGGTTCGTCAATTACCTGAATTTGAGATTTAAAGGCACAGCTTAAGAAGGGAAGTTGAGCTAGAGCGCCCAAACCGCTGTAAACAGTAATCGCCCACCGCCAAGCTGTAAAAGCCAGTTTCAGGGGCGACTGCGGTCGATCGGCAATTTCTTCGTTTAAATCCTGCCAAAACCACAGACAAGCAGGAATCAAAGCCCTCCCCATCACCGACGACACAAAGCTCACAGGCAGCGCAGCCATCATCAGGTAAAGTGTAATTGCCAGCAAACTCGCCACCCGCCAATAAATCATCAACAAACGGACGATCGCGTCAGATGAAGCAAAAACAGCCCAAATCAGCACTACCAGCGGGATCGAAACGGTTAATAACACAGACAACCGGTAATCCATCCAGACTAGCGGTTGAAACCAAGGCCCGGTGGCTGCCAATAAAAGACTCAACATCTTTGGGAAAATATACTCACTTATTTGTGACAAATTTTACTATAAAAATGCTAAAAAATCAGCAATGGGAACACGCTCTTAATGTTCGAGTTGCTGCTAGACTTTTGCAAAATTTTGTTGGCGCGCTTTCTTTCTTTGGTAGTTGAGACAGCCAAGGCGGGCAAATCTCGCCCTTACCGGGAGGCTCAAACCGTAAAAATTTCCCGCGCCAAAAGTTAGATTCCGGCGCGGGAGCGAAGGTGTAGAGCTAGATTGCTCGTTTATTCGTCGTAGATGCGGCACTCAGCAGCGTCAGGATTGTCGTCGCAATATTTTTCAAAGGAATTTTTAGGTTTGACTTGCTTTTGGTGGGAAGCTTCTGCTTGCAGTTCTTCAACTGCGTCCCACGCCGCCGCGCATTCCCCGGAAGTTGCGCCCTTGATGTCACAGACGCTACGAGCGCTTTCTAGTTCTTCTTCAATTTTTTCTTGGATGTTGCCCGCGGGTGTTGTTGTCATAGTCACCTTATTAAGTAAGAAAGGTTTTCTTTTTGGATTTTCGTTTGTGTTTGATTGGCAGTTGCGGTCTGGCGACCCAGCTAATAGTAGCTCCAGATGCGCTGCTGTTGCAGCAGCCCAGATAGAAGCCATCCATAACTGCGGTTGCAGCAGGCGTCTCTACTTCCTGCTTTACTCTAGCCCGTCGGTGGGGGAAGAGTCCACAGGCATCAATGCAGGTCGAGCCGACCTTACTTTTGATGAAAACATTACAGGAGGTTGGTGTGTCAAACTGTATTGAGCTTTATCTTTTAAGATTTAGCTGAACACGGCATTTAACACTCAACAGATTTATTGGAGCCTCATGTTAACTTATGTTAACACAAGAACGGTCTGCTGGGGGAATCGATCGCCCTAGAAAACCGTCCCGCCAGCCGTCAGTTCCGGGTAGCTTAATGTATAGAGATAGTTTTATAGAGAAGTTCGCCTGATGTACACCGAAAACCAAATGCAATGGGTCAGCGCTTTATCAACCCGTCCCTCTTTGGAATCCGCCCTCAAAGAAGTTATAGAACAAGCCGATCGCGACCTAGAAGGCCCGGCTGATTTGGCGCTGATATTTATCTCGTCTGCCTTTGCCAGCGAGTATTCTCGGCTGATGCCTTTACTCCGAGAACTGCTGCCGGTGCCAGCGATCCTGGGCTGCGGCGGGGGAGGAGTCATCGGCACGAACCGGGGCGGCCTCACCGAAGAAGTCGAGGGATCTCCGGCAGTCAGCCTGAGTCTGGCCCGCTTGCCCGGAGTGAATGTCAGAACTTTTCACGTCGGTGCAGAAGAACTGCCGGACTTAGACAGTCCCCCGGATACTTGGGTGGATCTCTTGGGCGTACCGGCCCGGGAAGAACCGCAGTTTATCATCTTGGCAGACCCCTTTTCCGCAAAAATTAACGATTTGCTGCAAGGGCTAGATTATGCCTATCCGGGTGCGGCGAAGGTAGGGGGGCTGGCCGGCGGGGACGGTGCGGGCAGGGGCGCGGCGCTGTTTTGCGACTATCAGCTTTACCGAGAAGGGACGGTTGGGGTAGCTTTGAGCGGCAATATAGTTTTGGAAACGATCGTAGCTCAAGGCTGCAGGCCGATCGGGCATCCTTATCGGGTGACGGAAGGAGAGCGCAATATTTTGCTGAAGCTCGAAGAACAAACCGACGATAGCGGCAGCGGGGGCATCGAGCGATCGCCCTTAGAGGCCCTGCGAGAGTTAGTTCAAACTTTGAGCGAAGCAGACCGAGAATTAGCCCAGCACTCGTTATTTGTAGGCTTAGTCAGCGATGAATTCAAGCTGAAATTAGAGCCGGGAGATTTTTTAATCCGCAATCTGTTGGGAGTAGATCCGAAAGTGGGGGCGATTGCGATCGGCGATCGAGTCCGTCCCGGACAGCGCATCCAATTTCACCTGCGGGACGCCCGCACCTCCGCAGAAGACCTAGAAATGCTGCTCGATCGCTATCAGCGGGCCGCCGAGTACAGCGGTACATCCAGTGCCGGCGCCTTGATGTTCTCTTGTCTGGGGCGGGGCGAAGGGCTTTACGGCCAGTCGAACTTTGACTCGCGACTGTTCGGCCGATACATCAAAAACATCCCCCTGAGCGGCTTTTTCTGCAACGGCGAAATCGGCCCCGTAGGCGGCAGCACCTTTCTGCACGGCTACACCTCCGTATTCGGGATTTGCCGCCAAAATTCCTAATTTGTGAACTGATGACTGATGACTGATGACTGTTTAATTAAGCCCATCCCGATCCCCGACTTCGCAGAAGTTGTCGGGGATCTAACCAATAATATCAAATCCCGTAGCATCGGAATTATATTACCCACAATCAGGGCACGGCGCCGTGCCCTGCGTTTATATCATTCCGGTGTTACCGGAATTGATATAACCAATAACTAATAACCAATAACTAAAAGCGGCAGTCGCCTGCCGCTTTTACCTGTCAGTAGATATTTCCGAACCTTAGAAACTAAAGGTAGTACGCAGGACTCCCACCCAGATATCGTCGTTGTTTTTGTTGTGTTCGGGATTCATAATCACGTAAACGCCCGGTGTCACTGAGATAAAGTCATTGACTTGGAAGCGATAGAAACCCTCTAAGTGATAAGAGGTGTTGCGGTCTCTGGCGACATCGCTCTCAGTAACTTTTGGCGGTACGCCGGCGATCAAACCGAGGAGGTTCCCAGGCTTACCAAAATCTGGCAGCGCCAAGAAAACAGCACCATTTTGGATGGTAGCCTCATTGTCGCCGCCCCGCAGTTGTTCAGCCTTGCTGTAACCGTACCAACCGCCAAGCTGAAAGCGCTGGCTGGGTTTGAAGTTAACCTGCACGCCAAAGTTATCTGATGCAGTGGATGATTGACCGAAGGGCCGATTAGCCAAAGAACTGCCGGTGCCGCCCATGATGCCAACATCGCCTCCCCGATTGTATTTCCGGGTGTAAGTTGCCCCAATGTCAAATGCTCGGCCCAGATTTAAGTTGAGCTGGCCCAAAGCGCTGAAAGAACCGTCGAAAACGCCCCTGCCACTGGCTGGGTTGGGAGCGTCGCCGTCGGAAGCAAGATAGGCTACTGTGGCTCTCACGGGGCCTAAGTTGTATTTGATAGCAGCACCTGCTCCTTCGGGGCCGCGGAACACTGCTGGGTTGTAACGTCCAAACCTGGAAAGAGCACCGCTGCCACTACTTTCCAAGGGAGAAGTCAGCTCAGCAACGTCATCGAGCCTCAGTCCTCTCGGGCCGAACCAGACTGTAGCGTTGCCTGCTGGAAAGCGATACCACAATTGATCGAGCAAGAATTGGCTGCCGTCTTCGCCGTCAATGGCGAGGCGAGCCATGTTCGTACCGGTGGCAGTGGCTGTACCGTAGTTGGCGACGTTTTTAGCTTGCAAGCGGGTTCTGAGCAAGTCTCGGCCGGTGAAGCTGGTGTTGAAGTTCAACCGCACCCGGTAGCCGAGGTTGGTGACAGTTTTGTCGTCGTCAAGGCCGACACCATCTCCGAAGGTGTCGCTGACAGCAAAAATGGCTTCTCCTGCCAGTTTGGTAGTGGTGGAGAACTGGTTGGCTTCGAGTTCTGCGGTGCGAGCTTCTAGACCGTCTACTCGTCCGCGCAGGGTAGCGAGTTCGGCTGCAAATTCTTCTTGCAGGCGTTGCAGGATGGCTAAGTCGTCTTTGGTGACGAAGGTACCTGTTGACGAGCCAATTAGCTTGGTTACTTGGTCTAAGCAAGCGTTGACGCCGGCTGCAAATTCGTAGCGAGTCAGGGCGCGGTTCCCGCGGTAGGTGCCGTCAGGATAGCCTGCGATACAACCGTAGCGTTCGACTAGGGATTGCAGGGCTTGGAATGCCCAATCTGTCGGTCGCACGTCGGAGAGCTGAGAGACCGATGTCACCTGGGACATGGCTCCCGACTGTTGAGTCGGCAGCGCTTGGGGAGCGACAGGGACGATCGGGCCGCCCATTCCGGCGGGTGCTGTCTGAGCAATTTCTACCTTAGTAGCTGGGGTAGTAGCTGGGGTGCTGGCGACTGCTGGCACTTGATTTTTCCCAGCAACTTCTGTCAGGCTGCTTTGCACTGCCAAGTCTGATGCTTGGGGCAACGGTTCGGCTGTCCCTGCTGCTGCCAGGGATTCAGTCACTGCTGCTGTGCCCGCGGGAGCGATTGGGGCGACTGTTTTGATGTCGAGCGCTGTTGTTTGCAGTGCTGCCGCGCTGGTGTCTGGTTCGATTGAGGCCAGTTTTTCCGGCTGTTTTTGTGCGTCTGCGGAGTTGGCGACCGGGGTTTGGGCCGCTTCAGCGCTGCTGTTTAAAGCCAGCTTTTCTGGGGCCGCAGGGGCTGCTGCAACTGATTCTGCAACTATTTCTGCAATTTTTGACTCAGATGACTGAGCTGTAGCTAGCTGGTTGGCTTCAGCGGTTGCTGGAGCTTCTGCGGCGATCGCAGTGGCACTGACGATTGATGATAGCCCCAGAATTGCAGGGGATACTAGCAGTAAATTCCAAAAAGTTCTGTTCATTTTCCTCACACCTTCACACTCTATTCAACTCGATCGGCAATTCCCAACTGCTAATTTTTGTGGTTGCTTGCCTGTTGACAATAATAACTGTCAAAATAGAACCTATCCATAACTGTTGATTCACAGTAGGCGTGTCTAGTTCCCGCTTGAGTAGTTCCCGCTTGAACGTAGGGGGCTGGCCCCTTGTACGGCAAGGGCATCAATTCAGGTCAAGCCCACATTACATTACATTACAGTTGATTATACCATCACCTGCTAATTTCATCTCTCGATCGCAAGACTTGCTTTAGTTGCTCTGGGATCGTTCCACAACTGGTTGTACGGGTTCGACCACAATCTGCCTCAAACACACAACTGCCCCGAGTCCTCGGTCACGCCAGACTTAACAGGCAGTTATAGGTAGGATTAGGCTTGCTTGTCGCCTCCCTTATACAGCTTTCGATCCTATTATGTCAAGGTTTTTAACCTAACTTTAAACCTCGCGGCCCGCAAGGGGCTATTTTTCCGCCTGGAGTGGGGAACGGAGGGCTAAAGGCTGATATATTTACCCCGTCGAAGCTTAATTTCAGACTTGACAAATTTTGGTTTTCCGATCGCCCCAACAGTCGGGACTTGCCGCGTGCGATCGCCATTTTTGAGACTGCCCGTCGGCGGGTTTTATTTCCCGCTACTCTAACACAATTTTTTTGTTGTCTAGCGGTGCGACTGCAATTGGTGTTGCTTTACCCGCAGTCGCTTTGTCAGGCTAGACCAACTATACCCAAGATTCCTAGCGGTTTTAGCGATGTTTTTGTCGGAGGGCGATCGCAGGAGTTTAGTGCTAAGCTGGCGAAAATGCAGAAGTCGAAAAAAGAGCTGCGCTCAGAACAAAAAACCCAAACGCTGTGGGTGGGCAAGTTAGTAAAATAGAGAGGGTTTATGGAAGATTTTGGTATTATTATTGCCTGCTGCGACCAGGATTATCTGTTTGCTAAGGGTTGCTGTGCTAGCATCCGATATTTCCTCGGAGATGTGCCGATTTGTCTGTTGATTGACGGTACATTTTCTGTGAGTGCTTTGGAAAAGTCCTACGGGGTGCGAGTTATCGATCGCACAACCGTTTCCCAAGAGGTTCTCAGGAAAAGAAGTTTTGGTTGGGGCAAAACTAAAATGATTGCTTTTTGGGAAAGTCCTTGGTCAAATTTTATGGTTTTGGATGCGGATACGATCGTCTGGGGCGATGTTCTCAAGTTGGCTAACTTTCAAGAATTTGATTTTATTGTAGACAAGCCTTGTTACGATTACTCGGATGCGGATGTTTCGGAATTTTTCTTTGACATTCCGGGCGTTGAGAAGCATTTCCCGAATTTTCGGTGGTCCCAATCGCGATCTAACTATTTCTGCACGGGTACTTTTTTTGCTAAACGCGGCGTTTTTAGCTTGGAAGAATACGTAGAAATTTTAGATTTTACGGCGGCAAATCCGGGGATATTTAAGTACGGAGAAATGGGGTTTTTGAACTTTATGATTTTCCGGGCCGCACAAGAAAATCGGCTGCGGGTGCAGAATGTGGATATGCAGTTGTTGGTGCCGGATTTTGACCAGGATTTGCTGAGAAAGCGGTTTCCGGTGGAGTCAAGCGGGCCTGCGGGCGATCGCACTCAGGCGACTGTGATTCACTGGTGCGGGCCTAAACCGACTTTATCTAGTGGGAAAGTTTACTCGGAACCGATGAATTTTTGCCGGCGCAAGTGTCAGGAGGATGTTTGGAACCGCACGGGTTTGGCGGCCGATATGTCGCTGCAAGTTGAGGATTGGCAGCGATCGATCTACGTGTATAAGAATAAGTTTAAGAAGAAGTTTCGGCAGATTGTTCGATCGACCTGAAGAATTACCCGAATTAATTTCGCAGTCAGGAATGCAAAAAACGGAGGACACGGCAGTGCCGTTTCCCTACCCGGATTAATTGTAGGGACACGGCACTGCCGTATCCTGATTTCGGGTAATATTAATTCCGATGCTACCGGATTTGATATCAGATCAAATCCGGTCAATTACTCTTGATGATAGAAACGGAGGACACGGCAGTGCCGTTTCCCTACCCGGATTAATTGTAGGGAAACGGCACTGCCGTGTCCTGATTTCGGGTAATATTAATTCCGATGCTCCCGATAAAAATCGACAATTCAACCATCCAGGGGTAAAGTTGGCCCGGATGGGGGTAAAACTTGGCGGTGAACGCTTATTTTGTGGCTTTCCCGCTGAGTTTGCATTTCGACGGCGATCGCCTCAAATTCGACTTCCATGCAGCCGTAGGGAATCTCTAACTCGATACTTGCTCGCACATTTCCCAACCCGTTAGCTTTAAATTCGGTAATCCAGCGCGGCCCGTCGAGAATCAGGTAGGTTTGCCGATCGTACACCCAAACTTTCACATAAATCCGGGGCATTAATTCCGGCAGTTGCACTTGCACTTTTACAGGCCCGCCCGCGATGATTTCGGCGCGCGGCAATTCCAAAACGGGCATCGGTACTAACTCGTCTTCTGGCAAAACGTAGGGAGTTGGGGGAGTTACTTCTGCTTCGACAGTTGCGGTTTTTTGAGCAACTTGTTTTGGCTGCGGGGGTTCGTCAAAAACGACAAATTCTCTGGCTTCGGGGCTAGTGGATTGGGGGTCGGAAATTGTTTCGCTGGTTTCGGGTTGCTGCTGGGTGGCGCTGCTTTCTTCCACAACGGCAATTTCGTCGCTGCTATTGGCGGTGGCTTTTAGAGTGGGCGACAGGGTGGTTGCTTTCAACCAGTCGGGGGATTCGCCGTTGCTGGCTAAGGAACTCAGTCGCGACCAAAATCTATTCTGGACGTTTAAGGTTTGAAATGCCTTTTGTGAGGGTGCTGGCTGGGTTTCTGGGGCGGTTGTTTCTACTTGGGGGATGTTTTCTGGTTTTTGGTCGATCGCTCCGATTTCCGCTGTTTGAGGGGAAGTGGGGATGTCTAAAGGTTGGGTTTGCTCGCCGATCGCCCCTGCGGCAGTTTGAGGAGAATTGGAGATTTCCGAGAGCAATTGCGATCGGCTGCTGTCGGGCAGTTTGTTACCGAATGCGGGCAATTCTAGACCGCCTGCACTTGGGGTCTGACGCGAAGCCAGTAGAGGGGGTAGGGCTTCAGTGGTTGGGGGTTCGGCGGGGGATGGAGGGTCTAAGGATTTTTCTACTAGCTTGAGAAAGGATAGATTTGTGGCGCTCCGAGGCTGTTTTGAGGCTGTTGGGGAGGGTTCGGCTTGATGCTTTTCTTCGAGGAAATTGTCTTTAATTTCCTGTAGAAGGTGCTCTAAACGGGCTGTAATTGTGAATAGTTTGGTGGCTAGGGTGACGCTGCCGCTGCTGAGTATTGCTTCTCCTAAAATTAGGCGGCTTTTGCACTCGGTTGGGATGTAGGTGACGCAGGCAAAGATGCAGGGGGGGGCTTGTTCTGGCATCGGCTGCTGGATTTGGGCGAGAATTTTTGAGGTTTGGGGGTCGCGCAGGTAGATTTGCAGTTGTGCTGAACCGATGAGTTGTTTGAGTTCTAGCGCTTCGGATTCGGGGATGAGAGTTGCTGTTTTTCTGGTTTTTTGGGGGGGTTGGGGAATGTCGATTTTGCCGGAAATGATTAAGGGGCGACCGAGTTGGGTGACGAAGGTTTCTCGATCGAGGGCGAGTTCGAGTTTGACGCCCGGTTTGGGTTCGGGGGTTTGGGGGCTCGGGAATTTGTAGATTTTGGTCTGCTGCGGTGCTGAATCGGCTGCTGGGAGTTGGGTTGGTGCGGGGCGATCGACTGGTGCTGCGATTTGTGGGGCGGCGCGATCGGCCCAAGCTGGGTTTTCTGAGTTTGAGGGGGAGGTTGCGGGTTCGGTTTGGTCGATCGGCGGTAGGGGCTCGGAGGTTTCCGATTCTGCAGGCAATACTTCCAACTGAACGCCGTACTGCCAAGGTTTTGCTGGTGTTGATTTGGGATCTGGCAAGCAGGAGAGTTCCCACATTCCGGGTTTGAGACGCGTGTAGGGAATGATCACAACTAATCCTTCGGGATTGGTGCGGGCCGATCGGCTTTGGACTTTCCGCTGTGCCGATCCCTCGAAGGATGTATGGGTGATGCGAATTTCGATGTCGGTGTTGGGGTGCTGAATGCGAGCAACGACGCGGTATTTGCCTTCTAGAATTTCCACGTCGGGGGTTTCTAGGGGCAACCAGGCGCGATCGCCCTCTTTCTGTAGCAAAAATTCTAATTTTTTCATCTTTGTCTTTTCTCTAGAAGACCCCCGCTATGTTGCTGAAAGGTTTGCGGTAGGTGTTTTTTTTGCAGCTACAGGCTTGAATTACTATATGTTGTACAGTTTATCACCTCGATCGGTCAAGAGTTACGTTCAGAAAGATAGATAGGCGATCGAGAAGTCGGCATTTGGCTCGCTCGCTAAAATTGTCCTTCTACATCCCGCGATTGATGCAGGACTCTCACAATCTCGACTCTTTCTAGGAGAATTATGTAGAAAATAATGTAAGGTTTGACAGGAAAACTTCTCAATCCTGTGAGGAGTTCATTTCGCTGTCGCCCCATATTCGGAAATTGGGCAAGCATGGGAAAGCGATCTAGCAGTCGCGCCAGGAAAGCGATCGGCGGCAATTTCGTCCTGATCTCCCAAATAAATCCATATATCTTCTAAATCTTTTTCGGCTTGCTGGGAAAGGCGATAACGATTCACAGGTACTTACTCCTGTTTTAGGCGTTGTTGCCCGCGTTGTTTGATAGTCATCAGAAGATTCGGCAGACAAGAGTCATCGTACTCTGTATATTGTCCTGTCTGAAGCTGCCTGGCGCCGATAGCGATTTCCTGCTTCAGAGTTTCTCGATCGGCCTTTGTAGTGTCTGAAGTTTGATTTGGAGTTAGAAGTTTATGGATGAGGATGTGGCGCTCTTCCTCGGTGAGAGCGAGGATAATTTGGGTGAGGGTATCGATGAGTTGAGTGTTGATCGTGGCGGCTTCAGTCATATGCGATCGGAGAATGGTTGCATTAGAGGAGGGATAACGTTATTTTAACTTAGCCATTTTCAGTCAGAATTCACCAAGGACTGCCGATAATGCTGAAAGCTGCCCAGTAGTAAGGATGGGATAAATCTTTGCTGTCGAGTTTGGGGATGGACGGGGGCAAGGGAGTTTCGCCCCTGGAACTTCGCAGTTGACGGTTTTCGATCGTAACTTTGCCTTCGATCGCAGCAATTTGTGCTCGCCTGAGAGCTTCAGCTTTAATAATTGGAGGGTCTTTTGGCGTGCTGATTTTTAACTGCTGGTAAAACTCTGTCATCAGGGCGAGAGTCCCCGCATCGCTGACGTACCACAAGCTGGCGAGGGCTGATTTTGCTCCCGATTGCAGCGCTAAACCGGCAAATCCGAGTTCTGCTTCTCTGTCTCCCAACGCGGTTCTACAAGCGCTTAATACTAACAGTTCCAGAGGCGGATTGTTCCATTTTAAATCTCTCATTTGATCTAGTCTAAGTTGCGTGTCCCAAAATTGAATGTATGAGTTATTTGGGGTTCCGGGGCGGAATTCGGCGTGGGTGGCGAGGTGGATGATTCCGTATTTTTGTTGCAGTCGCTGGGATTGCAAGTTTACTATGGTGAAATCTTCGTTGAGAAAGGATTGACCGGGCCACTGTCGGGCGATCGCACTCAATTCTAACGGCACTGCTGGCAGCGGTTGTTTGTCCGCCGTTTCTGAGAAAATTGATGCTCCCATTGCTAGGACTTGGGCGTTTCTGAGGTTGGTGTAATTGCTGTCTGTGAATTTGAAGGCGGGGATGCGGGCGAGGCTGTATTTTTGGATCAGAAATTGCTGTCCGTCGTGCATTGCTGCTAGGGGTACGGTTCGCAAACCTTCGCCGACGCAGAACAGCAAGGTTTCAATTTTTGCTGTTTGCAAATCTGTTTCTAGAGGTGCAATTATCCACTTGTAGAGTTGTTGGGCTGGTTCTAGATAGCTGGCGGTGTTGATTTTTACGGGGTTGGTGATTTCGCTGCTGAATTCTTTGACTACTGGCAGCAAATTCTCTTGTTTGGCTGACGGGACGCTGCGGAGTATTGGCGGGCGATCGGGCAATATTAAGATTAATTCTAGTTGGTCTGTACGCGGTATGGCGTAAATTAAAGCTGGTTTTTTCTTGGTTTGATCTGCTAGGCGGGAGAGCGTTTTTGATATTGCTTCGGCGGTTTTCGCACGGGCCCCAAAGTCTTGTTCAAAGTATTTTTGATAGTCTTCTTCCCAGTCTTGTTCGATTCTGGTTACGGCTTCGGTGAGGTTTCCCCGATCGAGCAAATTTCTCATTTCTTGCCCGCCCGGCCCGCCCTGGTGTGTTTCTTGGGCAATTGTAGGGAGGTTCGCGGTGCTCCAGCAGAAAAATATTGCTGTCAAACAGTAAAAAATAGCTGTTTTAATTTTTTTCTGAGTCGCGTGTTTTTGATGGTGCTGCTGGGATTGGTAGTGCATGGTTTTGGGGCGATTGAGGGCGCAGTTGGCGGCAGCAGTTGGCAAAAGTTTGGATGTGGGTGCGAATATTTGACTGTGCTGGCGATCGCCCGATCATAGCATTCAAGACAAACCGCAAATATCTGCTGTAGGGTGTGCCACAAGCATCGCCGAAAGCCCAACACCAACAGAGTCCCCACGCCAACAAATTCGCTTCGAGTGCCGTAGGGACACGGCAGTGCCGTGTCCCTACCTCTGTATGTAAACTTTTGTAAATTATGGAGCCAGTTTGCATAAAAATCGCAGATGCCGACTGAGAGAGGGATAGAGGGCTATGCAGGAGGATGCGGGCGCACCAGCGGCTCTCGATCGGAGAAATAGCTGGACTCCCGCCTGCATCGCTGCTTAGAGACAATTTTTCTGAGTATCCTTGGAACAAGAGATGCCTACTAACGATGAAATTGACGATCGGCTCAAACAGCTAGCTATAGCTGCTAAAAATCACCCGCCTAAAACTGTAGAGCGAAACAAAGCTGTTACAAAATTAGTAATGGAGATCGAAAAATATAAAATCATTAACTGTCCCCGAAATCCGAGTTTATCCTACGATATTTATCAGGAAATTTGTGCCGAAGCAAAACAGGACTTAATGTTGCGTATCTGCCGGGAAATTCACAACTACCGACCTGACAAAGAGGTCAGGCAGTGGGTTAACTTCTTGATGATTAAATGTTTTCAGGAAGCTACGCCTAAAGTTATAGGCGTGAAGGATTTTAAACGTTTATACTGCGGAGATATGGATTCATTTTTTAACAAACTGGAACACCAGGCGGAACATGAGTCGTATCGAATTGAAGAAGCTTTGATCGATATGATTCAACAAGATCCGGGGGATACTTTTAAAAGCGAAATGAGTAAAAAGTACCCGCAGGTTAATTTTCAATTGTTGCTTGTGAAAAGAGTGGTAGAAGATGTAAGTTGGCAGCAAATATCCCAAGAGTTAGGAGTAAGTGTTTCAAATTTGAGCAGTTTTTACCGGAGGTCTTTGGAGAAATTCACGCCCAGATTCAGAGAATATTTGTAGGACATTAAAAACCAAAAAGCAGAGATGCATCATGAATAACACAGAAGTTGATTTAGTTTTGACAATTCCGATCGCCCCATCCGCGCGCAGCAGCGCTCAAACTCTCGGACAGCAACAAACAGACCCGAAAATAGCCAAACAAGTTTACCTGAATGCTTTGGCCGTACTCTCCGTCAATTTTTACTTTCAGTGTTTGGAAATAGAGACTGATTTGGCCGCCAGCGATATTTGGAATCCTGTAGTCCAGAAATTCATGGATGTTGCGGATTTGGATGTCAAAGATATTGGCAAATTGGAGTGTCGGTGGTTGCGCCCCGGTCAAGATTTTGTCTCGATTCCGGCAGAAGTGCGATCGGACAGAATTGGTTACATTGCGGTAGAGATGACTGAATCGCTCCAGGAGGTGAAGTTGCTGGGATTTGTGCAACAAACCCAACAAGAAACAGTTGCAGTGAGCGAGTTAAAATCCCTCGACCAACTGCTAGAATATTTAGACGAACTCAAGCCTGTAAATCTCAGTCAGTGGTTGCAAAATGTTTTTGATATCGGTTGGCACACAGTGCAAACGCTGTTCGAGTCGAAACCAGAATTGCAGTTTGCTTTCCGAAGCCCCCAAGTTTTAGAAAGCAGTGCTTTAGTCAGTCGGAATCTGCCGGTGAAGCGAGGCAAATTGCTCAACTTAGAGCGGGGAACAGAACAAGTGGCTTTATTTGTGGAATTGATGACAACTGACGAACCGGATATAGATATTTCGGTAGAGGTTTATCCCACAAACGGTCAAACCAATCTGCCCAAAGATTTGCAGTTGATGGTGCTGGATGATGGAGGTAAAACTGTGATGCAAGCGATAGCAAATAAAACGGAAAATTTGGTATTTGAGTTTACCGCAGAACCGGGAGAACATTTTACCGTCAAGTTGGCTTTGGGCGATTTCACCGTGACTGAAAAATTTTCAATCTAATCGTCAGTTATCAAGAGGGGGCGTGAGTTATGGATAAGTTAATTGTTCTGAAATTAGACGGAAATTGCGAAGAAGGTTTTCGCTGTACTCTCAAAATTGGGGAAAACAATCAATTTCCGTCTACCGACTATACGGTAAGCAAAAACTTGCCACCAAATCCGCAATTAGCAGCTTTTGAAGAAGAACATTGGGCGGAAAAATATCGATCGTTGGGAGCGCATTCCCGCAGCAACCAGCAAAATTTGGTGCATTTAATTTACCCGTTTTTGCACGCAGATGCGAAAAAAAATTCTGCTGTGAAATCGGTGGCTAAAGGATTGTCTTTTCGGGTTAAACCCAAAAAGATTAGCACCAGACATTCTGTGAAGGATTGCAAAGAATCTGGAGAAAAACTGGCGCAGATGCTGAATGATTGGCTGGATTCTCCTGAGTTTGCGAAGGTTGACAGGCTAATCGGGGATACTTTAAATCCCAATGAAGAGGCGAGAGTGCTGATTTGTACGGACGACAAGCATTTGCAAAAGCTGCCCTGGAATCGGTGGAATTTGTTTACTGAAAGATTTCCGAAGGCCGAACCTTCGCTGAGTAGATTAAATTATGTAAAATCGGAAATTCCGCGAAAACCGATTCGCAAATCTCAGGTGAAGATTTTAGCGATTCTGGGCGACAGCGCTGGGATTAATGTCACGAAAGACAGGAAAATTTTGGAGGGTTTGTCTAATGCTGAGGTGAAGTTTCTAGTAGAACCGAAACGGGACGAAATTAACGAGGAACTTTGGGAGCAATCTTGGGATATTATATTTTTTGCTGGACACGGGGAAACTGAAAACGATACTGGAAAATTTTATATCAATTCCACGGAATTTTTAACAATAGATGAGTTGTGGTGCGGTTTGAGAAAAGCGGTGGATAAGGGTTTGCAACTGGCAATTTTTAATTGCTGCGACGGGTTGGGTTTGGCCAGGAATTTAGATGATTTCCAGATGATTCCGCAAATGATTTTAATGCGGGAGTTGGTGCCGGATTTTGTAGCTCAAGAATTTTTAAAGTGTTTTCTGAAAGAGTTTGTGGATGGCAAGTCTTTGTATGCAGCAGCGAGGGAAGCGCGCAGGCGGTTGGAGGGTTTTGAGGATCGGTTTCCTTGTGCTAGTTGGTTGCCGATAATTTGGCAGCATCCGGCGGCGGTTCCGCCGGTTTGGAACGATTTTTTGCTTGCACCCGATTCGCCTGCTGTTGCGGAGAATTTGACTGCGGTTGCTGCTGCTCTAAAAAGAGCGCCGGTTAAGGGTTTTTCGCGCTTGCGAGCGGTGATTTTGGCGAGTGCGGGGTGCAGTCTGGCTGTGATGGGAGCGCGCTCTCTGGGGATGATGGAGCCTGGAGAATTGTCAATGTTCGATCGGCTCCTCGGCCAGCGCGAACCTGAATTAATCGACAATCGGCTGTTGGTTGTGGAAGTAACAGACAAGGATTCTGAGAAGTACGACTATCCTCAAAGCGATGCTGTTGTCGCGGGGGTACTTGACAAATTGCAGCAGTTTCAACCTTTAGCAATTGGTTTGGATATGCACCGCTATCCGGCAAGAGGACTTGGGCGGGAAAAATTAATTTCCCTCTTCGATAACAATCCTAACATTATTACTATATGTAACTACGGTTCCACTGATAAAAATTTCGATCCGCCGCCGGAGTTTTCTGAAGATAAATTAACAAATCAAGTTGGCTTTAGCAATTTACCCAAGGATGAAGCGCGTAACGAAAAAGGTAACAGCATTCGCCGCCAACCTCTATCCTATGACCCCAAGCTTTCTAGTTTCACTAATAATTGTAAAAGTCCCAACAGTTTCAGCTTGCTGCTGGCTTTGCGGTTTTTGGAAAATCAAGGCATAAAATCAGAGATAACTCACAATCAAGAGTGGCGAATTGGTGGCGTTACTTTCCCAAGATTGGCGAATCGTACAGGAGGTTATCAAAATTTAAATGCGCCAGTCAGTCAAGTATTGCTCAACTACCGCGCTAACTCCAAACCAGCTTTTAAAGTGACGCTTCAAGAAGTATTGTCAGGGAAAGTAACCTCGGATTTAGTCAAGGGTAAAATCGTCTTAATCGGCCACACTTCAGAAGTTTCGAGAGAGTCTTTTGACACTGTTTACGGTAAAATGCCGGGAGTGTGGATTCACGCTCACATGATAAGTCAAATTCTCAGCGCTGCGATCGACAAAAGACCGCTATTGTGGGTTTTGCCTCAATGGCAGGGGATACAGTGGGGAGATGCTATTTTTGTTTGGTTGGTGGCTTTGACGGGCGGGTTGTTGGCTGGGCGCGGACGATCGCCCTTAGTATTGGCGATCGCTGGCGGTGCTATGATTTTTGTGGTGTATCAAGGCTCTATGGCAATTATGGCTTTTGGGGGTTGGATGCCTTTGGTTCCTTCAGTTTTGGCTTTGGTTTCCACGGGTGGTATCTTGTTTTTGTACGATCGATCTTAAGCATACTCGGCGGTTGGAACCTCGGCGGTTGAAACCGCGTCTCTACAAACAAAGTCCTAGCGAGCGAGGGACTCGGAGAAAAGAGTGGTTTTATGTATAAAATGCAATTGCAGTTAGTGTTGGCTTTAATTTGGGCGATCGAGTCGGGATTGCCGATCGTAAATTGGACGTACTCTCCCATACAACAACAAATATCGAAAACACCTCAAACACCTCCAGATCCTAACACTACACCAGGGGGCGGACTCGATCCATCGAACTCATCTTGCAAAAAAACAAAACAGCCGCTAACTGCTTTGATTCCTCAGAAAAACTTAGGGTTAACAACTTCTGCACGTCCTACTTTTTGGTTTTACATTCCCTACGTTCGTGAAGATATACAAAGGGGAGGATTTGTACTGGTGAATCAAGACGAGAAAACTGTGATTTATGATACGATTTTTCAGTTGCCTCAAACTCCTGGAATTGTTAGCATCAGTATACCTTTATCCTCAGAATCGGCATTAGAAGAAAGTAAAACTTACCGTTGGTTTTTGAAAATATACTGTAATAAAAGAACTAATCGTGCAGATTTGGTTGTAGATGGATCGGTAAAGCGGGTGGAAATGACGGCGGAAACAGAGCGTTTGATTAATGCAGCCTCGCCTGATATTTGGTACGATTCATTGACTCGTTTAGGCGATTTGCTGCTCACTTCGCCACAAGATGAAAAATTGAAAAATGACTGGAATAAATTGTTAGAGTCTATTGGGAGAAAAGAGTTAAGTAAAGAACCGTTAGTTGGGCCAGTTGTAGAACTAGGCGGTTGAAACCGCATAACCTCTATATTGCAGGTTTGCAATGGGTACCCTACTAATATGAATTTCGGTGGCATCGAAATTCATATTACCCGAAATCAGGACACGGCAGTGCCGTGTCCCTACAATTCATCTGGCGTAGGGAAACGGCACTGCCGTGTCCTCGCTTATCATTCCGGCGCAACCGGAATTGATATAACTCCAAAAACTATGACATAAATCCCGATAATTCACAACCAATTACCAACCAAAATATATGTGCCCCAAATGTTAGGCGCAGGATATCTTTCAAACAGCGATTGCTGTGCAATATGCAGCGCTTTTGCCCTCGTCATTCCCGGTTTCGACAGTTCACCGTAAAACTTTAACATCAGTTCGGTATTCGGTGCATCCCGCGCTTCCCACAAGGTAGACAAAGTGCTCCGAGCTCCCGCACGGACGGCAATTCCTGCAAGTCCTAAAACTGCTCGGTTGTCTCCTGCTGCTGTTTGACAAGCACTCAAAACTAGCAGTTCAATGTTATTTGATTGCTCGGGTGTTTCGGTTTCGATTAAGTTGGCGATATCTTGACCTTTGAGGAGTTGTTTGTAAGCGACAATATAAGTTTCATCTGGATCTGAACTGAATTCGCCGTGAGTCTTGAGATGCACTGCTGAAAAGTTGCCTGTTTGCAAGTGATTCTGAATGTTGGCTTTGGTAAAGTTTGTGTCTAGCAAAGGTTTACTGGCGGGAACTTTCTTGGTAATCCCCTCTAATTCTTCTCTGAGTTTGTGGATGGTTTCAAAGCTTTTACCGTCAATGTTTTGCGGTTCACCTATGCCGCCGACGAAGACTTTTAGTTTTTGTTGTAGCGGTTGAGGTGCAAAAAGTTCGAGGCGCGGCGAAATGGCGATCGCATATTTATCTTCTACTAAATACTTCTCGGTTTTCGCGTTGTAAAGCACTGTCATCGGTATATTGCGCAAATTTCCGTCCAGTACAAATACTAATGTTTGAATTTGAGGGTTTTGCTTGAGTTGTGGTTCTAGCGGCTCGATCAACCATTTGTACAGTTTCTGCGATTCAGCTATTACCTTGTGAGTTTTTCCCTGTTCTCTCAAGTTTGATTGCAAGTTTTGCAGGGCTGTTTCTAGTGTTTTTCGAGAAACAGGAGTTTCGTAATATGCTAGCGGCTGTCCAGAAACTTGGAGAATAATTGCTATTCTGTTTTCTAGGATGATTGGATAAATCAAAGCGGCTTGCTTGTTGGCTATGCGATTTATTGGCAATGAAACCGAAACATTGCACCGCAGAAAATTTTCGATTTCTGCCAGTTGCAGCGCGTCTATTTGTGTAATTGCTTGTTCGAGATTTGCGGGATTTGGTTGAGTGTTTGCCTCGGTTGTCAAGAGTAAATCTACGAGTTCGCGGTAAACTGGTTCGGCGTTGTCTCGGAAGGAAAACTGCACGTCGGGATTGACGGCAATTAAATCTTTTCGCAGTGATTGGAGTGTTTCAACTGATGCTTGATACGCGCCGATCGCACTTTTTGCGTCTCCCTTACTTTTCACCGTCAATCTTCCCAACTGCCACTGCCACCGATAGGCAATATCCGCTGCTTGGATCGACTGTGCAATGCCTAAAGCTCGACTGGTTAATTGTTTAGCCTCGGATATCTGCCCGGTGACTTCATACAATTCGCCCAGACTGCCTTTGGCATAAGATTCTGCCCGCAAATTGCCTAATTTTTTAGCATCATTGGCGGCCGTTGCCAAGAGTTGAGCAACATAAATTAATGCGGGTTGTTCGATATTTTGACGCGGGGATTCGATCGCACAGCGGTTGACTGCGGGCGGGAAAGGCCATTTCATTGTATCGAGGTGCGGCTCGATGACTTGCACTGTCAAGCAAGCGAGACTTTCGGCAAAGTTGATGCGATCGTAAATCGATTGCGTACTGGCGGGCAAATTGTCAACTTTTGACTTGATTTGTTGCCACAAATTGCCGATATCTGAGTCGGGGAGATTGCTCACAAGCAGGCTCAGTTTATTTAATTTAGCTTGTAACTGTTCGGTTTGCCCAGAAGAGGCGATCGCCCTTTCGTAAAAATCTAAAGCTCGGTCATAATTAGGCCGAGCATCCTTCTTGATATCTTGTTGCCGCTTGCCGAAAGCTCGCTGAGTGTTTCCTAAACTGAGATACGCAGCACTGACAGCCGAATCGATCTGCAAGTTTTGGGCGGCGGCTAAACTGCGATTTAACATGATTTGTGAATTGTTCAAAGCACCAGTCAGCCGCAATACATCGCCTAAAATTTTCAACCCAGATGCGGCGATTTCACTGTTGAGCAAATTTTCAATAATTGCTTTTTCTGTCGGAGATATTTGGTTGTCCATTAAGTTGGAACAATCAAATTCAGCCAAATCTAAAATTGGGAGCAAAGTATTGCAAGCTTGGCGGTAAAGTCCGGCTGACTGTAGATTTTGGGCTGCGACAAGTTGGCGGCGGAATATTTCAGTTTTGCCGTTGACTTGAGCGGCGGCAATTTTCGCGAATACAGGTACTTGCACAGAGCACAAAAATGCTGTTAACGCTGCCAATAAACACCAAATTTTCCACTTTTTCATATTCATCTGTCTTAATTGTGGCACGGGCGCCATTGGCGGTTAAAAACTCCAAAATTTTTTGCAGTTTTCCTAATTTATTATCCAATTATTGTGACATATATCACCTACAGTCCTAAGTGATATGTAAATGTAGTTAATTATTTAGATAATTTTACAGTATGCGGTCGATCGCTTCTTCCTTCTCTTGTAGATAACTAAAACCTTCCTTCTTCCTTCTTACGGTATACATTGTGTGCGATCGCACCGTGCCAAGTGCGATCGCGAAGCCCTCGAAGAGGATCGCGAGCTGATCGGGGGATGCGTCTTAGTATTTCTTCACATATCATGCTTTCGGTCTATGATATATGCCTTATGGCGTCCTTGTGTTCAAAGCCCGTTACCGCGTACCGCTGATGAGTCAATCAACCAATTCACCGTTATCCCAACCAGTTTCTCGACGCACCGCCCTCAAATTCCTCGGAGTCGGTGCCGCAGGCGGGCTGCTGGGCTACTCTCGATTTTCCAAGCCAGAGCCCACCGTTTTTGTGCAAGATTCTCTTGACTTGCCGCGAATGCTGAATAACCGCAAAACCGTTGCAGTTGTAGGTGCAGGCTTGGCCGGGCTCGCCTGTGCTTACGAACTCTCCCAGCGGGGTTTCGCCGTGACGCTGCTCGACAAATCGCCCCAACTCGGCGGCAAAATTGCTAGTTGGCCGATACAAGTCGGGAACGAAACCTTCATGATGGAACACGGTTTCCACGGTTTTTTCCCACAATATTACAACCTCAAAAGTGTGGTTGAAGAACTAGAAATTACCGATAACTTTGTATCTTTAGAATCCTACGCCGTTGTGTTTCGAGACGGCAAATACAAACCAGAAGTTTTCCGTCCCAACCATTCAGCTTTTCCCTGGAATATAGTTGATTTGGGGATATCTTCTCCCAATCGGCTCAAGTGGGGAATCAATCTCACAAAACCCGCTCACTGGCAAGTGTTTCGAGAAATCGGCGGTTTTCAAACTCAAAAAACTTTCGATCGCCTCGACAATATATCAGTTTCCGACTGGGTAAAAGGTGAATTTCCGCGCGGACTTTATGACTTATATTTTCTGCCTTTTGCCAAGTCCAGCCTCAACGCTCCCGACGAATTGAGCGCGGGAGAATTAATGCAATTTTTCCACTTTTACTTTTTCGGAAATCCAGAAGGTTTGGCCTTCAACGGCACGCGGCAAGATATGGGAACGAGTTTGGTACAGCCTATTGCCAGAGCCATTGAAAGCAAAGGCGGCACAGTATTGACAGATGTCGCAGTCAGTGAAATTCGCTGGGAAAACGGTCAGATTGATTCTCTGAGTTACCAGTCGGGAGACGTGCAAAGTAAAATACCTTTTTGGGTAAAGCGAAACGCGCTGTTAACTGACAGCAACTCTACGGAATATTTCGGAGCTGGGGACAGCGTATTTGCCGCAGCACCATCCGGTAAAGAGGCAATTTCTCTGAGCTGCACTCACCAAGGCTGCACTGTTCAGAAACAGAACGACGGTCAATTTCACTGTCCTTGTCACGGCGCAGTTTTTGATGCCGAAGGGCGAGTTGTGAGCGGGCCTGCTCAGCGGGATTTGCCTCGATTTAAGGTAGTTGATAAAAAAGCAGATGAGGTACAGTTGGCCGCAGCGGTTAACCAATCGCAGCCGCAGAATGTGGGAGAAATATTGAGGGCTGATTACTATGTTTTTGCGGCGGATGTTCCGGGGATGCAGCATTTGTTTACCTTGGCCAGCGGTGAGGTGAATCCGCAGGTGCAGAGCCGGATTGAGAGCTTGAAAATAGCCGACCCGTTTGCGGTGTGCCGTTTTTGGTTCGATCGCGAATTTCCCTGGGTTCACAGCAATTTCAGTTCGCTTTCCGGCTACAAACTGACTGACAGTATCACGCTTTACCACAAAATTCAGGATCAGTTCATCGAGTGGAATCAGAAAACTGGCGGCAGCGTAGTGGAGTTGCACGCTTATTGTTACAAGGAGAAAGAATTTCCGAACCAGGAAGTTTTGCTTGCTACTTTTGAGCAAGAATTGTACGAAATTGTACCGGAATTAAAAGAGGCAAATATGCTGCACCGGGAACTGGTAAATCAAAAGAATTTCTCTGGATATCCGCCCGGTAGTTATGCAGAACGCCCGGAGACTTGCTGCGATGTTCCTAATCTTTTGTTTGCGGGAGATTGGGTAAAAATGCCGTTTCCTTGCGGTTTAATGGAAAGGGCGGTGAGCAGCGGTTTGTTGGCGGCTAATGCTATTTTATATCAGGAGGGTTTGCAAAGGCGATCGCTCTTGACGGTGAATCCCGAAGGCGTGCTGAAAATCTAAGGTTTGCAGTGAGGACTTTAGTCCTGAGATTTTTACGGCTAAAGTTTTCACTGCAAACACCTCGATCGCAGGATTAAGAGCGATCGCTCTGCTGAGGAGAGTTGGTAATATTAGTAACAATTCAGATCGGTTACGGTTTGCGGGTGTGGTTTCGGTGACGGTAAAAAGCAGAGCTTGCGAACCCAAAAAATATCTGCGTCGATCTGGGTGCATCTGCGGTTAAAATATTGAATGAGTATAAAGCAATAATAGATGCTGAAGAGTCACTGGAAAATTCGCAATAAATCTGTAATGTTTGATGCTTTTGCCACAGAATACGATTTCGCTGCCACTTTGCAAAGCAAGAACGATTTTTTTACTAAGAACCTATCGACCAGCAAAGGTACAGCATTAGATATTGGCTGCGGTTCGGGAATTCTGGCTTTTGAATTAGCCAAGTATTACGATCGTGTAGTGGCGGTCGATTTGTCAGAAAAACTGCTAGATATAGCCCGTCAAAAACGCCCCGCACCCAATATTGAGTACATCCAAATGGATGTCAGCAGCTTAGAACTCGATCGCCAATTCGATTTAATCGTTAGTGCCTCCACTTTTCACCATCTAAAACATCTGCCCAGCACACTCCAATCAATTAAAAAGATATTAAACCCGCACGGCAAAGTCGTTTTTTTAGATAATGTATCGGAAGTCGAAACACCTGCTACAATAGGCTACATAGTAGGTGCTGCGAGAGATTATATTCCCGACTGTTCCCAATACGGATTTCGCAATGCTTCAAGATTATTAAAATTTAGATTATCGCCTGGGTGGTTGAAGCATTTAGCCAGCGACAGGTATTTGTCAGAACGGCAATTTAAAAAGATTTACGGTCGTTGCTTTCCCGGCTGTTATTTTGTAAAATTGGGTTGTTTTATGGGCGTAATTTGGGAACATTTATAATGCAAAACAACGCGATAAAATCGGTATCTGCAAGGGGAGAAAAAACTCACATCCGCGAGTTGGGCATTAATCTCGATCGGTGGTATGCAGTAGCCCGCAGCACGGAGGTGCAAACTAAGCCCGTCGCTGCGAAAATCTGGAATCGGGCGATCGTGCTTTTCCGCGACAGTGCAGGCAAAATCAACGCTTTAGAAGACAGGTGTCCGCACCGGCAAGTTAAACTCAGCCACGGCCAAGTTAAAGGAGACTTAATCGAATGCGCTTACCACGGATGGCGGTTAAATGCAAGGGGAGAATGCGCTGAAGTCGATTATTTAGCAGAAAATCAACAACTGCCTAACTGCAAAATTTGCTCCTATCCAGTCAAGGAACAAAACGGTTTTATCTGGCTGTTTCCCGGCGACGAAACCCAAGCCGAAAAAATAGATTTACTGGATTTGCCAGAGTGGGAACATCTCAATTATATTGCCACTGTTTCAGTCATCGACTGTCAGGCACACTATTCATTTTTAATTGAAAACTTGATGGATATGTACCACGGACATTTGCACGATGATTGGCAAGCTTGGGCAAATCCGGTGTTAGATACTTTAGAAGAAGATGAGCATCAAGTAACTGCTCGCTATCAGGCACAAAGTTATTATAAAATAGATAAAATTTGGTCAATTTCTCAGTTGTTTTTTAAGTCCTTGCGCCGACTGCACCCGGAACCCCTGGATGTGAGTTATGTTTACCCGCACTGGGTTTCAACTTTGGGGAGCGATTTTAAGATTTACTGCTTGGTTTGTCCGGTTAGCGAGACGGCAACTCGCGCTTATTTAATTCATTTTACCTCATTAAATGCGTTTTGGCGGCTGCACAAATTGCCTGTTTGGTTTCGCAGGTTTATTAAAGATAGTTTGTTCGGTGCTGCTCAAAAGTTATTAGATGGTTTGGTGCGGCAGGATGTGTTAATGATTGAAGAAGAACAACAGGCTTTTTTGCAGAATTCGGAAAGAAAGAGTTACGAATTAAATCGGGCTTTGGGAAGCGTGCAAAAGTTGATGAGAAGTCAGGCAAAAAATGGGTAATTCAGTCGCAGAGTCAAACCTGCACAGGCTAATATGTATATTTCAAAAAAATCATGGAAGTACAACCGAGGGAAATTCAGCGTTATATTATAAGTGACGGCAGAGTTCCTTTTGCTGAGTGGATAGATTCCCTGCGCGATCGCAATACCAGAGCTAAAATTAACAATAGGCTGAAACGAGTAAGTCTTGGCAATCTGGGAGATTACCGGTCAGTAGGAGGAGGGGTTTTTGAATTTAGGATTGACTGGGGGCCAGGCTACCGCGTCTACTTCGGACAAATCGGATTAACAATTGTGCTTCTCCTCTGCGGGGGCGATAAAAGCACTCAAGATATAGACATCCTCAAGGCTAAGGAGTATTGGGCAGAATATGAAGAACGCGATCGCGCAAACCAGTGATAGCTGGCTGAACGCACTAATTGAATCTCTAAAAAACCCCGCAGAAGCTGCGGCTTATCTGAGTGTGGCTTTAGAAGCAGAATCACCGGATTCTCAACTGCTGCGGGCGGAAATTCAAGACGTAATTGATGCACGTTTGCTGGCGAACAATCTTTCAAAGCAAGCTAAAGTACATCACGAGAAACTCGATCGAATGGTTTCGGAAAGTGGCGCTTCTGAAATTTACACTTTAATCGCCTTATTGGATGCGTTAGGATTTAGGCTAACAGTTACTTTAAAAGAAGATGAATTGGCGATCGGGGAATGAAACGATCGCAATTCATCTGCGTTAATCTGCGTTAATCTGCCTGTATATGCGGTTAAAAAAATCTAAATTCCGCCAGCACAAACTTTACTTTTTAGGACGCTGCTGCTGGTAAACTTTGACAACTTTCTCCGCAAAAGTAGCAGTTGCGCCACTTTTGCAAGCTGCGGATTCCCCTGTCATCCACCAGCAAGCGGCGCGGCGTACAGCGGTTAATTCATTGTTGCTGCTAGCTTTGTATTCGTCGCGCAGCAAATCGCGCACGATACAGGTAACAATTGATTTGGCTTTTGTCGCGTCGGCCTCAAATTGTTGCGGTGTTAAATCTTGTTTGGTACAGAATTTTGCCCAGCGGGAAATATTGTTCGGTAAAACTTGCCACTGACTGTACATTCCGTCATTTGTGGTTTGTGGTGGCGCGGCTTGTCGCAGTGCTTCTACGAGGGCGGAAACTTGCGCGTCGGTGACTGGTTGCGCTGCTGCTGGAAGTGCTTGCAATCCGAGGCTAATTATCAGGCTGCCGAATAGTAGATTGGTTTTTGCGATCGATTTAAAATTCATTCACAATGCCCTGTTTGATTTAAACTTTGTTTCCTCAAACAAGGTTTACTATTTTGTCGGTAGAATGCCTCTGTCTTAAGTATGATTTGCCCACTTAATGCACTGTCATCGCACTTACGATAGGAATTGTCAATCAATTACGATAAAATTATGGAAGTACAAGCTAGGGAAATTCGCAACTACCTGAGAGCAGATGGGACAAATCCTTTTGAAGATTGGTATAACTCGCTCCGGGATACCACAGGCAAAAATAGGATTCGGTTAAGGCTTAAGCGAGTCATGACTGGTAATCTAGGAGATTGTAAGTCCGTCGGAGAAGGAGTTTTTGAACTCAAAATTGACTTTGGCCCTGGATATCGGCTTTACTTTGGACAAGTCGGGCTGACAATTGTACTTCTGCTAATAGGTGGAGATAAGAGCACTCAAGAGCGAGATATTGGCAAAGCTATTCAATATTGGAGAGACTATGAAAGACGTGAAAGCACCAACGAGTAGGAGTTACCAAGAATTTCTGCTCGAATCTCTGAGAAATGCCCAAGAAGCAGCAGGTTATATCGAGGTGACATTGACTGAAGCAAGCGATGAACCTAAATTGCTCCAAATGGTACTCAAAGATGTTGTAGATTCTCGGCTAAAGTTCAACAATTTATCAGAGTCAGCTCAACTTCAATGGGAAAAGCTTGATAAGATGCTTTCAGAAAGTGCTGGTTCGGAAATTTTCTGTTTTGTAGAATTGCTCCAAGCGTTAGGATTTAAACTAGAAATTAATAGGGCAGATATTGAGTTGTCTGCTGAATGTACTACCGATCGCCCTACGATAGAAATTGCCGATCGACTGCGATAAAATTATGGAAGTACAACGAGAGAGAAATTCAATGAAAATGCCTACCAGCGATAGCTACCGCGAGTCCCTAATTGAATCTCTCAAAGATGCCGAACACGCTGGTGGTTTTATCGGGGCTATCTTGGAAGAAAAAGACCCTGAACATGAACTGCTCAGAAATGCAATCAGAAAGGTAATTGAGGCTCGGATGAGGATCAATGCTCTTTCTAAGTCGGCTAAGCAGCATCATGAAAAGCTTGACAAGATGCTGACAGCAAGTGGTGGTTCGGAAATTTTCTGCTTTGTAGAATTGCTGGAAGCGTTAGGATTTAAACTAGGAATTAATATGGCTGATATTGAGTTGTCTGCTGAATGTACTGCCGATCGCCCTACGATAGAAATTGCCGATCGGCTGCGATAAAATTATGGAAGTACAACCCAGGGAAATTACAAGTTACGGTACATCAGATGGCAAATTTCCTTTCGACGAATGGCTTGATTCCGTCCGCGATCGGAATGTCAGAGTTAGAATCAAGTCTAGGCTTGACCGAGTTCAACAAGGCAATCTCGGAGATATCAAGTCAGTAGGAGAAGGAGTTTTTGAACTCAGAATTAATTATGGCCCGGGCTACCGCGTCTACTTCGGACAAGTTGGGTTGACAGTGGTGGTCATCCTGGTAGCCGGAGATAAAAGCACTCAAGAACAAGATATTCGACAAGCCATAGCATACTGGAAAGATTATGAAAGACGTGAAAGCACCGACAAGTCATAGCTACCGCGAGTACCTAATTGAATCTCTCAAAGAGGCTGAAGAAGCTGCTGGTTACATCGGGGCTATTTTGGAAGAAAAAGACCCTGAACCCGCACTTTTGAGAAATGCCATCAGAAATGTGATTGAGGCTAAAATCAGGATGAATGCTCTTTCGGAGTCAGCAAAAGAACTTCACGAAAAACTCGATAAGATGCTGACTGAAAGCGGCGGTTCGGAAATTTACAGTTTGGTAGAATTGCTCGAAGCGTTAGGATTTAAACTAGAAATTACTGTCGCAGATATTGAGTTGTCGGCTGACTCGGAATCAACGGAGATTGGGGAATCAGAATTATCGCCCGAACCAGTTAATGCCAGTTAATGAGTAAATCGCGCCCTCATATCAATTCCGGCTGCACTCCTTATGATATAGAGGAAACGGCAGTGCCGTGTCCCTACAATTGATCGTGGTAGGGACACGGCACTGCTGTGTCCTCCGTTTATATTATTCCGATGCTAACGGAATTGATATCACCCTTCCCTCACAAAATCAAACAAGCGATGAGCCATTTCTAGTTTGCTGCAAGGTGCTATTTCTACTTGCTTGCCGGCGGCATTAATTAATATTGCTTGATTGGTATTGCTCCCGAAACCTGCACCTATTTTGTCGATCGGGTTTGCAGCAATTACATCCAGTTTCTTTGCCCGCAATTTCTCCAAAGCAGGCTTGACAATATCCCCAGTTTGTGCTGCAAACCCGATTAATTTTTGGTGCGACTGTTTCAATTTTCCCAACTCTGCCACAATATCGGCTACCGGTGTCAAAGGCAAACAATTCGGGAGCGATCGCTTCGGCAATTTTTCACTGCTGTACTCAGCCGGTCTGACATCCGCTACCGCCGCCGCCATCACCGTCAAATCCGCATCGTGAAAGCATTGCAGCATCGCCTGCCGCATTTCTTGTGCACTCGTAACTGCGATCGCCCGCACACCTGAGAGCGGCAATTCGCCAGTTATACTGTGTACCAGCGTCACTGTCGCGCCGCGGTGCAGTGCAGCTTGCGCCAAAGCTATGCCCATTTTGCCGCTGGAAGGATTGCCGATAAACCGCACCGGATCGAGGTGTTCCCGCGTTCCTCCCGCACCGATTAACACCCGCTTACCTGCTAAATCTCGATCGCCCTTGGCATACAACAGCGATTCAATATGAGGCAAAATCTCACCAGGTTCTGCCATGCGGCCGACACCCGCGCGATCGCACGCCAGCATTCCCGCCCCCGGATTCGCAGCATGATAGCGCCGATAAGTCAACACTTCCCGCCAATTTCGCTGCACCGCCGGCTGTTCCCACATATCCGTATTCATCGCCGGTGCCAGCAAAATTGGGCAAGTAGAAGCTAAGACAGTATTAGTCAGCAAATTATCAGCAAAACCCCCCGCCAACTTAGCCAAAGTATTAGCCGTCAGGGGAGCAATAACAAAAACTTCCGCCCATTCTCCGAGTTGAATGTGCAGGGGGCGGCCGTGACTTGCTTGCCAAAAATCTTTGTCCGTAAAAGCAGGATGGCGGCAAAGAGTAGCAAAAGTCAAAGGCGTTACAAACTCCCCGGCCGCATCAGTAAGAATAACTTTAACTTCCGCTCCAGCTTTCGCTAAAGTTGAAACTACTTCGCAAACTTTGTAAGCCGCAATCCCGCCGCTAACGCCGATTAAAATTCGTCTGCCCTTCATGTCATATTAAATCCGGTAACATCGGAATTGTACTATAGTGCGAGCGTCCCGCTCGCTAAAAAGATATAAGCAAGCGAGCGAGACGCTCGCACTGCACTCCGAAAATTATTATGCCGATAGAAACGGAAACGATGTCATTTTCTCATCAGGACTTGCACAAATACTTTCATCAACCTGTTTTTTTACCAATATCTATCGGGCATCACGCCGTATTTTTGTCAAAAACCCGATCGATGGGCCGGTCATTTGTGCATAAAAAAAAATCAAGAAAGAAGTTAAGATGAAAATAGACAAAAATCCATAACTCATCTGTTCAATTTACAACAAAATATGCTGTTAACTTCTTCCTCAATTCTGTCGAAATTTTTGAGCTAGATTTTTAAGCCTATGCTTCGTCGTAGGCTTCCATATCCAGAAGGTGGAGATAAGGTTCAACCATCTCCGGCCGCTGAAAGGCAAGCGATCGCAACAAATGCCAATCATTCAATCCCTCAAAAGGATCTGTATAATCGTCAACTTCCAAGCGGACAGCCAATTCTGCCACGTCCTGAGAAGTAAGTACAGCAATATCGCGCGATGCTTTGGTTAAAGTTTTCATTTTTTTCCCCTGCCCGAGACTTCCGCCATACTATATCCTAAGCCTTTAATCAGATTTCGACACAGTTTCTACAACAAAACTTCGCATTACATCTACAACTTCCGGCAGAATCTCGTGTCCCATGTTGAATTCTCGATACTGCACAGCAGCTCCCCAAGCAGTCAAACTGTCGCGCGATCGCACAGCAGCACTAACGGGCACAATAGTATCTTGAGTACCGTGCACGATTAAAACAGGCGGCAAAGCACTCCCAGCAACTGGCGAAATCGGGTGTAAATAACCGCTCAGACAAATTAAACTGGCTGCGGGCAAAGTCAATCCCACATCTAGAGTCATCGCTCCGCCTTGAGAAAAACCGCCTAAAATCGTGCGAGACAAAGGCACGCCCGTGCTGTTTTCCAAAGACAGCAAAAATTCCCTCAGCAATTGCCGGCTTTCTACCAATCCCCGAGCATCTTTGTTTTGAAGGTCATACCACGCTTTGCCGCCCGTTACGTGGGGATGGGGAAACGGGGCATCGGGAAACACAAACTGATAATCCGGCAAATTGAAAGCCGGTGCTAAGGAAGTCAAATCCCGCGCATTAGCACCCCATCCGTGCAAAGCGACAATCAAAGCGACAGGTTTGCCGGTTCTTGGCGGAATGCTAATAGATTGTAAAGACATCGTAATTAGTAATTGGTAATCGGGCCTTGCGAAAATTATAAATTGTTGCGGCGGGTAAAACCCCAGATATTTGTTTTGGGCGAGATTTGACTCGAAATTAGGACGCGCTTGCCAATAATTCCAACTGTTAACAGTTAACTGTAGGGTGCGCCTCGCCGCACCTCATATCAAATCCGGTGCCAGAGGAATTAATATTACCCACAGTCAGACACGGCAGTGCCGTGTCCCTACAATTAATCGGGGGATAGTTACATCTCCAGGTGAGAGCGCGATCGTTTTGGGGTAGTCAGGACACGGCAGTGCCGTGTCCCTACAATTAATCGGGTGATAGTTACATCCCAGGGGAGAGCGCGATCGTTTTGGGGCGCAAGAAACGGCAGTGCCGTGTCCGACCTTGCTTACAAAACAGTGCCTATTTCCTTCAAATAAACCCGCGTAAACGGTTCCCCATCCCCCAGACTGTACTGTTCGATCAACCCTTGGCGGCGAATAGAAATACTACTTCCTTCCCTCACCACAACAGTATCGTCATCAGTGCTTTCTCTAACCAAAATCATCTCGCTTTCCCCCGGATTGTCCAGCACCACCATATTGCTGCCCCGATAAAACATTCCCTCAGCTTCCAAAACATCTTCGGGATATTCAGCAATCAACAAATCTAGCTTGGGATTGCGCAGCAAAGTTTGCACGTTAAGATTGTAATTCTTATTCAAAACTTTTTCAGAACGGTTGACAAAAAGTCCAGCGCGACAAACAGCACCTATTGTCCAATCGGGATGCTGCAACAGAATGTGGTCGATTGTTTCTTGCAGTTCGTGCACCGAAATTCGATTGAAAGTAATAATCGGAATTCTGGCTGATTTTCCCGAGTCAAAGAAAGTTTCGATAATATGCGAAGGCACATCAACCCCTTCTCCGACAGCCGGGTTTAGGTGCATAAAAATTCCCGGCGCGGCATTAATTTCGAGAATCCCAAAATTGCCTGTTTTCCAAGATTTGGCGAGAGTTTCTGTTACCACATCAACCCCCAAACAAGTTAACCGAAAATGTAGGGCGATATCTTGAGCCAAAACAATGTTATCGGGGTGAATAGTGCGGGTAGCGTCGATGCTGACGCCGCCTGCGGAAAGATTGGCGACCTTGCGCAGAGCAACAGTACGATCGCCCTCTAGCACGCTATCCAATGACAGCCCTTGTTCTTCCAGATACATTTCCATCGCTTCGTCGGACTGAATTTTGCTCATCGCCGAAGTTGGCGTATCCAAACGTTCGGGTTTGCGGTTTTCACGGCGGATCAATTCGCGAATTGTTGAGTCGCCGTCCCCTGTTACCGAAGCGGGCCGGCGTTCAGTTGCAGACACAAATTTGCCGTCAACGCACAGCAGCCTAAAATCCGATCCTTTGATGCTGTTTTCCACAATTACTCGCACCGGTGCTGTTTCGGGAATTGCCTTAACTGCTCTTTTAAAAGCCGCCTGCAATTCCTCAGCATCTCGGACATCTGCTGTTACGCCAATTCCTTTATGACCGACTACTGGTTTGATAGCAACTGGGTAGCCAATTTCTCTAGCAACTGCCAGAGCTCCGTTTTCTGTGGAGACAATATCGCCTTTGGGAACAGGAAATCCTAATGTAGCGAGAAAAGCTTTACAATCGTCTTTGCGCGTGGTAAAATCTGAGTCTAAATGGCTGTCAGAATCAAAGGTAGTTGCAGAGCCGCGAACCAGTTTTTTGCCGTACCCGTATTGCATCAATCCTTCATCCCACAAATAAAATGCGGGAATGCCTTTTTGGGATGCCGATCGCATTAACGAATAAACTGTCGGGCCTCCGTAAACAGACTGCCGGAACATATTTTGCAGCGCGCCCATTTGTGCTTCCAAGGGGAAATCTTGATTTTGCTCGATCGCTTCAAACCAATCCCAAACAGCGTAAACTACGGCTCTGGCGCTGCGGGCGTGAAGTGCTTCTATGCTGATTCTGTTAAACTGAGAAAACGGCTTGACGTTCCAGTGTTGGAAGTGCAAACCCATGTCGAGTTTTGCTACTTCTGAGCAGGTACGGCCGAACAGTTGGGCGTGGTTCGAGAAAGTTTCGTGCAGCAGTTGCGGGTAGCGATCGCCGATAATTGCATGGTAATCTGCGATCGGCTTTGGCTCGCTCGCGCCCGTCACCGCCCAATCGAAAACTAAAGCCGCTGTTTCTAAATAAGGGTTTGGCCCAATATAGTGTTTGAAGTTGAAAACATCAAAAACATCGGTTTTTCGAGCATTGACGCGGGCTGTATCGGTGCTTTTTTCTTGCAGCATTTTCTAACCTCCTTTTAGCTAACTTTTTACGTTAACTTTATTGTCGGTGCATGGGATACTACCTGCGGGCATAGATATTGCACTGCTCAGTTGAGACAAATACTCCGGCCAATTCTGCCTTGGGGAGTGTCCGAGGGGGAGTGGGGAGAGTGGGGAGAGGGGGAGAGTCGGAAAATCTTCCTTTTTCCTTCAACATCTGACTAATGACTGATGACTCATGACTAATGACTGATGACTCATGACTGCTTCCTTCCCTTCAGAAAAAAAGCTATAACTTTTGAGAGGTACAGCGCCCACTTAAATTGTTTATGACTGTGAAAGAGGATTTAAGAGGCAGCCAATTATGAAAATCGCACAAACTGCTCTCAGGGATCAAGTTCACCAATTAGCTGAGGAAGCATTTCACCGGAAGCTGATTTCTGGGTACGGCGACGGTCAAAACAGCAACGAATATCAGATTGTCTGGAACGGCAAACCCAGACACCTGCCTTTAGAACGGGCGCGTACAGTATTGAGCAATTTGATCGATCGATCGCACTAACGGGCGATCGGACTAATGTAGGAGTTACGCTCATCAAACCGGTTTCTTGGAAAAATAAAAGGAGGATGGCGAAGTATCTACGAAGAAACCGAGTTGATGAGCCCGCCCACGTAAGTCCTGATAAATTCAACTCATTTTTTGACCCACCTCTATCCTGTTAGGGGGGGTTAAGTTTTTTTTAGCAAAAACATCGTTACAGCCCGGGGGAAGAGCTAACAAACCCCAGAACGCTTGAGTTGTGTGCATCCCGAACTCATAGTCAGATGATGTTTTGTATCTATATATACCTTTTGGTAGTTTCCGACAATAAAAATGTTATGTTTTAGTGAAATATAATGAATTAAGAGCGGAGATAATATGGGGATCAGCGAAAACAAGGGGAAATTGCTAATTATTGGCGGTGCCGAAGACAAAGAGGGGGAGTGCAAAATTCTGCGGGAATTCTTGCGGTGCGCCGGAGGCACTAAAGCCCACATTGTGATCATGACGGCTGCAACCAGCTTGCCGGGAGAAGTAGGAGATAATTACATCCGAGTGTTTAAGCGACTTGGCGCTGAAGATGTGCGAGTTGTTGACACCCAAAAACCCGAAGATGCCAACAATCCAGATTATTTAGAAGCGATACAACAAGCCACTGGCATATTCTTTACCGGCGGAGAGCAAGCGCGGATTATTAACTGCTTGAAAGACACCATACTCGACATAGCTATGCACAAACGCTACTCCGAAGGGATTATCATTGGCGGCACCAGTGCCGGGGCGGCGATGATGCCAGACATGATGATTATTGAAGGAGACTCCGAGACAAATCCCCGCGTTGAGGTAGTAGCAATGGGCCCGGGAATGGGTTTCCTTCCCAATGTTGTCATCGACCAGCATTTCGCCCAGCGAGGTCGTCTGGGACGCTTAGTTACCGCACTCTTGCTGCAACCGGCCGTGTTGGGATTTGGTATTGACGAAAATACAGCTATTTTAGTCAGCGGTGACGAGTTGGAAGTTATTGGCGAAAGCGCTGTAACTGTCATCGACGAGTCGGAAAAACTCCACGACAATATGGATGGACTGTTGAAGGATGAGGGTTTGGCGATTTGCGGCGCCAAGTTGCACATCCTCCCCCACGGATACCGGTTTAACTTGAAAACTCGCCAGCCGGTGCTCAATAACGTAGCAACTACAGCAGACAGGGAAAGGGCGATCGCCTAACTTACCGCTTCAACAAAGTATAGGGTAAAAAAACCCGTTTCTGCGTCCAAAACGAAAAAAGAAGAGGTGAAATCCTCTTCTTTTTTTGCTGCGGTTTCTAGTTTCTCAAGCACTTTTCTGTTCGCCAAAAATCGACTGCTGCCCTTCTTCAGTCGATATTAAATTCCACCCTTGAACTCTCAGCTTCTGATATGTTGCCCATCCCTTAGAACCGCCCGGTTCCCGGTAATCGGATACAGCAAACTGCGGAAAAGCTGTATAAGGCCGCCACCCTTGACGGGCTTCGGTACGCAAGTGCAATATCTTTTCTCCATTGCGTCCTAATCTGGGCAACCAACACATTTGTTTTAGCATTTTTAACACTCCAGAGTTTTACAGTAACGGTAATTCGCCAATATCCCAAATTAAACTTTTAGAACCCTAGAGTCGCTGCTCGGAATATCTAACGGGTAACAGGGAAGGATGAGATTTTCACCGATTACCAATTACTGAGGTAGCAGCAGTCGTTTAAGCTGATTTGGGTTCGGGAAAGTTGACCAGTGAAAGACTATAAAACAAGTGCGGCCCCGGCATAAGCAAAAATAATCATTGCTGTTCTCGGCTCAAACTTGACTTAAAGTCGATCGCGCGAAAATCCAGTTGAATAAAGCATTCATTTTTCTGGTTTCCCTTGCCTTCCAATTACAAGCCGATCCTCCCCTCTTCCGCTTAAAATGACATCTTTCTACGGTATTAGCTCTGTCAGCTAAAAAATGTTCCTTTAGTTACATATATTAAATATTTATCACGATTTATCTAGTTATCAAAAGTTAAATTACTTTTCATAAACAGCGCTTAATAATTTTTAGTAACTTTAACTACAATTTAGATTTAAATCTGGTCTCCTGGTGCTTATGGGCGCACCTTACTCAATCGCTAGGGTGTCTACTACTAAATCAGTAGCGTGCGGCCATAAGCACCTGACAACATAAGAGTTACAGGTTTAACTCTTAAGAACGATGGCGAAAGATTTGCAAAATGGTAAAAATGAATACTAATCACAGTTATAAGTTCTGCAAACAAGGTATTCATGGCCGCTGCAATTGAATTTAAACTCTTCGCTCCCAACAACAAAGCAGCTACAGTGCTCGGCTCGTTTTCCAAATAGGAAAAAATTGCCTTAGAAAAAGATGACAGAGGTTATTTCCGCACTAAAATTCAGTTAGAAGACGGTATTTATCAATACAAATTCTGAGTTCAATCGCAAAGTCCCTGTTGTGAACCCGACGAATGGGTAGAAGTCAACGATCCCTACGCTACTCAAATTGACCGCACCACTAATACAAGTACAATTCGCATCCAAGCAGGGGCGCGAATTATTGATAGCTATTGTTTGGCAGCACGACGACAAAAAACTCCCCGAAAATGAAGAATTAGTTATTTACGAACTGCACGTTGCTGATTTTTCCGGTCCCGATGGTTCCGAAAGTGGCGGTAAATTCCAGCAGGTTATCGAGAAATTAGATTATCTGTGCGATTTGGGGATAAATGCGATCGAACTAATGCCAGTTAATGAATATCCGGGCGATTATAGCTGGGGCTACAAAGCCCGCGATTTCTTTGCTGTAGAGTCCAGCTACGGTGCAACCGCAGATTTGAAGCAATTGATTGACGAGTGCCACGGACGGGGCATTCGGGCGATCCTGGACGGCATTTACAACCACTGCGATCGAGAATGTCCCTTATTGCTAATCGATCGCAATTATTGGTACTACCGCGACAAACACTATCCCGAAGATCCCGCTAACTACTGGGGCCGGGAGTTTAACTGCGAAAACTTCGACGCAAAACTCGGCATCCGTCCCGCTTGGAAATTCATCGGCGATGTCGTTAATTTCTGGATTCTTGAATATCATATCGACGGCATTCGCCCCAGATGCAGTGCGGCAGTTAGACAATCGAGATTTCCTGCACTGGATAACTCGCGAAGCGAAAAAAACCGCCGGCAACAAGCCATTTTACAACATAGCAAAACACATTCCCGAACTTCCCGAACTCGTGGCTGCGGACGGGCCGATGGACGGGTGCTGGCACGAAAGTTTTCGGATTTTTGCCATGGAAAATCTCGCGGGGAATAGTTTCGATATCGAAAAGCTCAAGCAAGTTCTGGATGCCAAACAACAAGGCTATCAAAAGGCAACTAATGTTATCAATTATTTAGCCAGCCACGACCACTTGCTGGCGGAAGCAAGCTTTCGGACTCTCGACCGAAAAGCTGCTTTTAAACGAGCTAAATTGGGAGCGGTTTTGTTAGTGACAGCAGTAGGAATACCGATGCTGTGGATGGGCGAAGAGTTTGGACAATCCACTCGGCAAACTCCCAACCAGCCGAATAAACTGCAATGGTCTTTATTGAAAAATCAACCAAATCATGACTTGGTGGAATACTACAAACACGTGATTCGGCTGCGGGAAAACTTGCCGGCACTTGACACCGAAAATATTGAATTACTCCACGAAAATGCCGAAGCAAAAGTGCTCGCGTACTACCGCTGGAGCGATGAGGGAACGCGAGCTGTAGCGGTCGCCAATTTTTCGGATACTTATCTATCTAATTACTGCATTCCTAACTTTCCGGCTGCGGGAACTTGGCAGGAGTGGATCTACAACAAAATCCTACAAGTTGGGGAAGAAGGCTTTAAGTTTGATTTGCCGGAATGGTCAGCGCAGGTATTTGTTTGAGAGCAGGAGAATTTATGTCTCCAGGCAGATGATCGGCGAAGTCGTACAACATTAAATGGTATTTAGGACTGGCGAACAAAACTCAATAAACCGGGTTTTTATACCGGGGCGGATGGCTGAAACGATACTTTTTTGTAAAAAAATCCGGTTTCTGCGTCCTTGACTGCCATCGTAATTCCTGGTATTGAGAATAACAATTGCACGGCGACGTGCCAACTGTCAATTAACACAAACTTTGTGGGAGGAAAAACTCTATGGGCTGGTTAAAAAGATTGTTTGGTTTAGAAAAACTTGAAAATCAAGAAAATGTGGCAGCTCCTGCTTACCAAGCACCTGTAGCTCAACCTGCTGCGAGCGCTCCTGCTCAACCTGCTGCTAGCGCTCAGACAGTTCCGGCGGAACGCATGGGATTGAATGGAGAATACGATGAAAGCGGTTTAGCTAAACGGGTGGCTCAGGCTTTTGATGCAAATCCAGATGTTGCAGATATTGAGACTGTTTATGTGGCTCAACATGGCACTACGGTGGTTCTCAAAGGTACAGTTCCCGATCAGGAAATTGTCAACAAGTTGGTGACAATTGCTAAAGGTGTCAAGGGTGCAACTGGGGTGGAAACTAATCAAGTTACTGTCGGTTAGCGCCACGGTTGTTTATAACGCAATACGCTTGGGTTAAGGAAAATTGTAGCGAAAATGTTGGGCGGAGTGAAACGGAGGGTTCGTTCACTCGTGCCCAACCGTAGCGCGATCGGTTTTTTTAGCACTAACTGAACCGTATTGGTTTATAACGGTTAACGGTTAAGGGTTAACCGTTTTTTTGACTTATCTTGCTAGACCTAAAAAATATGACCGGGGAAACCTTAGAACCTACTCGCGGAAAATTAGAACGGAGTCTTGCGCAGGGTATTCAAGCTTTGTACCGCTCTTTATTCGGACACCAAACGAGTCAGGCGCTCTGCAATCTTTTGAGATAATAAATTGATAATTGCGATCGAAAATGCGATTACTCAACCAGAAAAACTCTTGGCTCAATACGGTCAAGGAGCTTTGGCTTCGCAGGTGCGAGCGCAACTAGAATCTGTTCTGGAATTGCAACTGAAAGACTTAATCAAAGAGGTTTTGGGTGTGGGAGTGACTGATTTGCTCAGCGATGCGACTTTGGAGACTGGCCGCACCGGAACGATCGCAATTTTGGAGTCTGCACCTAAAAGTTCGCGATGCGAGTTATAAATCTAAAACTCAATTAGAAACGGCTGGCTGACAGTTGAGGTGGTGGCGGATAATAGTTTCTAAATCCTTGATGTTAAAAGGTTTGGAAAGGTATTCAACGCAGCCGGCTTGGAGAATCCGATCGCGGTCTTCTGTTTTTGCTAGTGCTGTGACAGCCACAATCGGAATATGTCTGAGAGCGGGGTTTTTTCTGATGCGTTTTACTAATTCTATACCGTCTATATCCGGCAGGCAAATGTCGAGTACGATTAGGTCGGGAGGTCGATCGGCTGCTGCAGAAAGAGCTGCGTACCCGTCAACGGCTCCCACGCACTCGCAGCCGAACAAATCGAGTATTTGTGTCATCAGCTCTAAGTTGTCGTGATTGTCGTCTACAGCCAAAACTAAAGGACGGTTGTAAACCGGCGGTAAACCGCTATTTAAAGAAGATTCCAAATCCTTAATCCAATTCGGGTAGTTCATAAATGCCGTGGGAAAAACGATCTAAAAACGAGCGAACTAAAATTTTTTTCCAGAGACCTTCCTCAAGTGGCACTCGGGCACTTGAAACAGATTGGCTCGTATTTGTAGCTCTCAGATGGCCAGTTTCCGGTATAACCAGATTGTACAATATCGTTGCAAGCTGGGACCAAGACGACCGCAGTCGATCGCATAGCATCTGCTTAATTGTACCTATCCCAGCGCCATTTACCAACTTAGGCGCTATAGGTACGTCAGCCTTGGTAACAACACGCAATAAATACGGAAAATATTACCAATAAACTATCCTAGCTTAATAGCATTGAAGAGGGGCGGCAGCTTTTCAGGATACTCACCAGATTAAACCTGGGTTCCCCTACATGGATCTATCTAGAGGAAGATTTTAGCGGCCACTTAATTTTCACAACTTCCACCTGCTGAGAGATACTTGTTGCTCTGGTTTAGACTTCAATGTTTTTAAGTAGTAATCATCACATTTTTACCAAGTAAAAAAATTCAGTTTTTACTTGAGCTTTACCGGATATTAACCTAGGAGCTTTAAATGACAATTCCAATCAGAGACGACCTGACTTACATTTTGCTCAAAAAGATTGGCAGCGGAAACGGCAGGGGAGAGTCGGAAATTAGGAACGCAGCCGAAGAATATGTCGGTCACCAGGTGCCGGAAGCGGAATTGCTCGGTCATTTGGACTACCTCAACCAAAGGGAATTTATCAAAGCGGAATTTAGCGGTGAGCCTTACGGAGGCGCTGAGTTATTGCCGCCTTTAGTCGCATTTCAAGAAGCTGATTTAACGGAAAAAGGCCGCAAACTGTTACAGAAAATGGAGACGAATCCTCCTAAGTCTCTGCACCAAGAAGGGTCAGCAGTTCCTATCGCTTCAAAGGATATGCCGTTTTTGGAAAAAGTGATGGTAAACGGTCACTTGGAGGATATTTTTGATGCCCGCGACATTACCGAAATAGTGTACCGGGTCATGCGCGATGTGATGACAAAAGAAGCCATCGAGCACGTGGAATCTGAATTGCACAAAGAAGTTTTGCCTACGGATGACAAAACCCTGCAACAAGAAATAGCAGACCTCTGGAAAGATACCAATCCGCTGGTGGGATTGCTGAGCCGGATACGTCAACCTTTGACCGGCGAGCCTGCACCTTTGGGGATCGATGGCAATTTGTTTGCACGGAGGGTGGAACTAGAAGGCGCACTTCCTTCAGGAGTAAAACCGGAAACTGCGATCGCGGCTGTATTTTCGGCAACGAAGGATGAGTTGTCCGAGGAGCGAATTCAGGAAATAGCGGGCTTTTTGCCGGACAGAATTCGGGGAATTTGGGAGTCGGCTTAACGCAATATTTCCGGGTATAAATACTTACAAGCCGGGTTGACGAACTTATTCTGCGCTCTTAAGCCAGAATGCTGTTACGTCAACCCAGTTTCTCTATATCTCTTGCCTTGTAATTCTGAAAGTATTTTTTAGTCAGGACGAAAGTCCCGATCGAACTCGATCGAGCTTTCGTCCTCACTACTGGTTCGATCGCTCCTTCCTTGCCTTGTAACTGCTGTGAGGAACCCGGTTTCTCACCGAAATTTGTCGAGCAACCAGAAATATCCCCAGAAACCAAGTTTCTCGCTGCGTGGTTGGGTAAATCCCCTAGAAGTGGCGAAAATGTTGTAGTCTATAATACAGGGCGAGTGAAGACTGTGGCTCGAAAAGATGCTGTCAACAGCCCTGGAGCTCAAAAGAGATAGCCCGCACAAAAGTTAGACAAATGTCACAATCGGCTTTAGAACAAGAGATTTTACTGAATCGAATTACCAATCGCATCCGCAACTCTTTAGAACTGCAAGAGATTTTGGCGACAACGGCCCGAGAAATCCGCAGCTTTTTAGGGAACGATCGAGTAAAAGTTTATCGCTTTGAGGCCGACGGTAGCGGTGAAGTCATTGCTGAGTCCATCAACGGCGACAACTTGCCATCTCTGCTTGGTTTGCGCTTTCCAGCAGGCGACATTCCCAATAGTGTTCGCGAAATGTTTGTCAAAGCGCGACAGCGAGTGATTGTAGATGTGGGATTGAAGCATCAAACAATTAATCGCTTAGATTGTCCCGAAACCGGCAAAACTTTAGCAGTTGAAGATATTCGCTATTCTCCCGTAGACCCCTGTCACGTTGAATATCTGAAGGCTATGGGGACGCGTTCCTCTCTGACGGTGCCGATTTTGCATCACAATCAGCTTTGGGGGCTGTTGGCCTGTCACCACAGCCAACCGAAACGGTTTAGCGATCGAGAATTGAAAATGGTGCAGTTGCTTGTGGATCAACTTTCAATTGCGATCGCCCAATCTTTTCTGCTCAGTCAAGCTCGACAGCAAGCGCACGACGAAGCCGTTGTCAACCAAATTAGCAGTTTGCTGCACTCTCCTCTGGAACTAACCGAAATTCGGCAAGCAGTTCTCGAACAAACTGTCAAGCATTTGCGCGGTTCGGGAGGGCGACTGTACATTGCAGCCGAGTTTGGCGATCGGCCAGCTTTACTTTATACCTGCGGCCTGCAGCCCCCGGACATCGACCTTGAACTCAGCCCGTTTTGGCAGCAGATCATGGGGTTTGCCAACCAAGACGAGCGAGCAAAAACTGCTGATAATACCAGCCAATTAGGTATTTTTCAAAGTCTATATTCCCAGCATTACAGTTCAATTGATAAAAATATTTCCAGTTCGATCGTACCGCACTTGTACGCGATTTCCGATATTTCTAAAGAACCTGAACTCAAATCTTTATCTGCAAATTTTATCGAAGCTTCCATTCGGTCATTTTTGGCAGTACCGCTGCAATACCGCCAACAGTGCATCGGCTGTCTCACCGTTTTTCGCAGCGCCGTAGAAACCGAAATTTTGTGGGCGGGCCGTTCCAGTTCCGACGCCCGGATCGATCGTCCCCGACAGTCCTTTGCAGCTTGGAAAGAAATCAAAACTGCCGAAGCAAAAAAGTGGAGCAGCGAGGAACAGAAGCTAGCAAAATCTTTAGGAACTCACCTCTACATGGCTGCAATGCAGAGGCGCGTCGAGGCGATGATCCGACATCAAGCTTCTCACGACCCATTAACCGGTTTACCTAATAGATTGCTGTTTAATGAAAGGCTGTCTTTAGCTTTAGCTAGCGCTCACCAAAACGCAGAAATGCTGGCGGTGATATTTCTAGATTTGGACAGATTTAAAAATGTTAATGATACTCTCGGACACCCAGTAGGCGATTTGTTGCTGCAAAGTGTATCTCGGCGTTTGACTAACTGTTTGCGCGTGGGGGATTCGATTGCCCGTTGGGGGGGGATGAATTTACTTTGCTGCTGCACAATATCAACAGCCCTGATGAAGCAACTAAGATTTGCCAGCTAATTATCCAGAGTTTAAGCAGTCCTTTTGATTTTGACGGTTTGGAACTTTATACTAAGGCTAGCTTGGGAATTGCGTTGGCTCCTTACGACGGAGAAGATGCAGAAACTTTGCTGAAAAATGCTGATGCGGCGATGTACAAAGCTAAACAGAAAGGGCGGAATAATTATCAGTTTTACACGCGGGCGATCGGCAGTAAAGTCTCGGAGGAACTTAACTTAGAAAATCATCTTTACAAAGCTCTGAAAAAATCCGAGTTTGTGCTGCACTATCAACCGCAAATAAACTTAAATACAGGCAAAATTGTCGGCATGGAAGCTCTGATTCGCTGGCAGCATCCCGAACGCGGATTGATTCCTCCCGATCGATTTATTCCCTTAGCTGAGGAAACAGGATTAATCTGCCAAATGGACGAATGGGTGATGCGGACTGCTTGCTTGCAAAATCGAGCGTGGCAGTTACTGGGATTGCCGCCGATGCGGATAGCTGTGAATTTATCAGCCCGCCAGTTTCTGCAACCTAACACGGTACAAACCATCGCGGAAATTTTGTCAGAAACCGAGTTAAATCCCGAGTATTTAGAAATAGAAATTACCGAGAGCATTGCGATGACAGATGTGAATTTTACGGTGTCGGTATTGCAGCAGTTGCAGCAAATGGGAATTCACATTTCTCTCGACGATTTTGGCACCGGTTATTCTTCGCTGTGGTCTCTGAAAAACTTTCCGCTAAATAATTTAAAAATAGACAAATCCTTCGTGGCAGATTTGGTGAACGGCAGCAACGGTGCTACTATTGTGAAACTGGCGATCGCCTTGGGACAGGGCCTGAATTTACAGGTGATTGCTGAGGGAGTGGAAACAGCAGAACAGTTGGCATTTTTGCAGTCGCATCAGTGCAATATGGGCCAGGGTTACTTCTTTAGCAAACCAATACCGGCGGCTGCGGCAACCCAATTGTGCCTAGAAAATCGATCGGAGAACAAACAAAAGCTTCTGTTTTGAGCGATATCTGTAGGGAAACGGCAATGCCGTTTCCAGCGCGGGGAGTAGGACACGGAATTGCCGTTTCCCTACGGCTGGCTTTTAATAATTGGTATCAGCGCGGGGAGTAGGACACGGCAGTGCCGTTTCCCTACCACAATTATTTGTAGGGACACGGCACTGCCGTGTCCTGACTGTGGGTAATATTAATTCCGATGCTACCTGATTCGATCTTACTGCCAAACAAAGACTTTCGCTTCGTATTCCGGCAAGTCGATTATAATATTGTCATCGCCCGATTCCACATCATAATTGCCCGTCCATTCGTGCCAAGTTCCGTTTGCCGGGAAGTGGGGAACGCTGTAACCAGCTAGATAATTTTCCGACCAATTCACCACTACTACAACTCTCGAACCTTCATCGTTCCAGCGAGTGTAAGCAAAAACTTTCGAGTCGGGGTCTTCGTGGAAAAACTCGATGTTTTCTGTGTAAAGTGCTTGGTTATTTTTACGCAGGTGAATCAAGCCTTTGTAGTATTCCCACAAACCTTTATTCATGTCATTTCCTAGCAGCGTCCAGTCAATTTTAGCTTGCTCGATTGTTTTGGCTTTGTATTCCCCAAATTCTTCGCCCATCCAAATCAGCGGCACGCCAACGGCTGTCATTAACACCACGGTTCCCAACTTCGCTCGCTTGAATGCTGCTTCATCCAAAATCCCGCGCGAACCCAATTCGGCAAAAAGGCGATCGTGGTCGTGATTGCTCAGATAATTCACTACATTCGTAGCACCCAAGTAACCTTGCCGCTTGCAGTCGATTACCTCTTTGAGGCGTTCTAAATCAAAATTATCGCCGCACAGTTGTGGAATTATCGAGTGATAGAAACTGTCGTGCCAGCAGCCGTCCATCGGCCCGTCTAGATTCGTGATGCTGGGCTCGTCGGGAATGTATTCGGCAACGGTATAAAACGGTTTGGGGCCGGCGGCATTTTTGGCTTCTTGAACGACCCAGTGCATGAAATCGTAGTTGGCAATTTGTCGCGCCGCGTCGAAACGAATGCCGTCGAGATGATATTCTTGAATCCAGAAGCGGACTGTATCGCCAGCAAATCTGCGTGCGGGGAAAGTTCCTAAGTTTTCGTCGTAGAATTCGTAGTTAAATTCCGGGCCCCAATTGTTGTCTGGATCGCGGGGTTCGTGGTGGTACCAATAATCGTGATCGATTTGAGTCAGGGGGTTCGATGATTCCGAGTGGTTGTAAATCCCGTCGATGATAACGCGAATGCCGCGCCCGTGACACTCGTCTATCAGGTTTTTGAGTTCTTCTGTGGTTCCGTAGCTGGACTCGGCAGCGAAGAAATAGCGGGGGTTGTAGCCCCAACTGTAGTCGCCCGGGTATTCTTTGAGGGGCATGAGTTCGATCGCGTTGATGCCGAGTTCGACTAGGTAATCGAGTTTTTCGACGACGTGCTTGTACTGGCCGCGGGCCAGGGGGTCTGCTTCGCCGCCGGAAAAGTCGGCAACGTGCATTTCATAAATCACTAATTCCCGATCGGCCGGCAGCGGTTTGTCGTCGTGTTTCCAGACGTAGGTATCCACAATGCGCGAGCCCTCTTTGATCCGAACCAGGCCGTTTTGACTGGGATCGTCGATGTCAGTAGCGTAGGGATCGACCACATCTACCCACTGATCGGCTTCTAGAAACCAGCTTTTCGACTGAACGCGGAATTTGTATTGATAAACGCCATCCTCCAACTCAACTCGCGTGCTAAAATAACCCTCTTCGTCTTTTTCCATCGGGATTTCTTCCCAATTAGAAAAAGAGCCAATCAAGGCAGCTCCTTTGTTGTAAGGAGCAAATAACTTGAATTCAATTGGAGCGACCATAGTACCTCTTTCTAGGATATTCCAGTAGCAGTTGATACTTTTAATCTCGCAAATTTAAGCGAACTCAGGCATCACTCTGCGGATATAAGTTCTTTAACTGCTTAACTATTCCTAAAAGAATGGTAATCTTGCCCCAACCGCTGCATTTTATGAAGTGAAATTGCGCAATATCGGCAGTGCGAGCGGAATGTATCTAACTTGTTATTACTCGATAATAACTAATACTAAAATGACAATTATTTCGCATCTATCTTAAGGTATATTTACTTACTACAAATATTATTTAAAATATCTGCACTGGGATAGATGCAATTTGAAATTATAGCCTTTTTTAACAGGAAGCAATTCGCCGATTGGTGCGCAATGCGCACCTTACATTTTCGGCAACAATTAGTCAGCCGGTGCTCCGTGCGCCTCCTACATTTTCGGCGGTAAGGTGCGCACTGCGCACCATACTTTTAACTTGATTTGGTCTGATGATAACGCTTCATCCAACCAAGCCAGAACGCAGGGCGAGAACGGCTGCTTGAGTGCGGTCATCAGCGCACAGCTTGTTCAGAATATTGCGGACGTGAGTCTTCACTGTACCGACAGTAATATACAGTTTTTCGGCGATTGCAGCATTGCTGTAACCCTGCACGATCAGTTCCAAAACCTCTAATTCCCGCTCGGTTAAAGGGTAAGTCTCAATAATGTGACTGAACTCGGGTTCGGCAGCCTTAATTGTGACTCTTTTGCCCTCAGCCTTCGGTTCTTCCGGCGCTGACTCCTTAGTGCGAGCTTGTTTCAGGACGATGCGGGCGATCGCCGGATCGATCCAAGAGTTACCTTCGTGAGTTACTTTTACTACATCCAACAACTGATCGAAGCTGATATCTTTCATGCAGTAAGAGTCAGCTCCGGCGGCAAAAGCTGCCAGCACTTCTTCTTCATTGTCCTGAAAAGTCAGAATCAAAATTTTGGTATCCGGATCGGACTCGGCTACCGATTTTTTAAACTTTTGTGTCAATTCAATACCGTCAAAATCCGGCAAGCCAATGTCTACAATTGCCACGTCAGGTTTTGAAGACTGAAGCAGTTTCAATCCCTCAGTAGCGTTAGCGGCATCGCCGACAACTTCTATCGTGTCACGCTGTTGTAAAGCTGTGCGGATGCCGACTCTTGTCAGGTCGTGGTCTTCTATCAAAGCAACGCGAATTTTACTCATCTTTTTTCCAATAGTCCGCTAAACTTAAAAAATATCGTCAATTGACTCAGCCCAACTGAGCAAATTTGAGAATGTGTCCGGATTTAGGGTTTGACAGGCCGCACATCATTTTTAAGCATACTCATGCAGCCGCCAAGAAAGCAAGTTAATTTTCAAGTTATTTTGCGGCGATCGCCTGCACGAGTCCGATCGGGACAGGTAAGCTCTCAATGTTTTTATAGTTTAACTGAATAATGCCATTGTCCGCCCCTTGATAGAGGTAAAGATACCACTACCCAGATAGATTTAAAGTATAAAAAATTTTGATGCACTTGGGTGGTCAAAATCAATAAAGCTAGCAGCACGAGTCTTTAGCCGTTGTTAGGGCTCAAGTTCAATGCTTATTGATAAAACCTCTTATGAGTCACTCTCACGGCAATAACTTTTTTCGCTTGGAGTTTTCAGGCGCGGAAATATTACAGGAAGTATCTGATATAATCTCCCCCCTACAGCAAGTTGACCATTGCCAAACTCAGGACGATCGCCTCTTGGAGGCAATTCCTGACATAGTTTGGAAAGCAAATGCCAACGGCTGGGCGACTTATTTATGTCAGCGCTGGGAGGAGTACACGGGGGTACCAGCAGCAGCAGCTTTGGGTTTCGGGTATCTAGCGTGCGTCCACCCAGAAGACCGCCCTCGTCTGTTGGCGCGTAGGACGGGCGAGGGCAGGACGCCATCGCGCACTTCTGAGTTCCCGCAGCAAAGTTACGAAATTCTATTTCGTCTGCGGACGCGAGAGGGCACTTACCGCTGCAACCTGGCCAGAGGAGCGCCCGTTAACTCAGACAATCAGGAAGTTTTGGAGTGGGTGGGAACCTACATAGATATGGACACGATCGAACAAACTCAAGCCGATTCCCAAGCAGAACTAGAATTTTGGCGCCCTCATCAAGCGCGCTCGGAAGCTAACTTCAGAGCAGAAAATTTGTGCGAAGCCCGGACGGTAATGGACCCTGGGCAGGAGTTGCAGGCGATGGAGCGATTTATAAATGTGTTGAGCCAGCGCGCGGGTAACTTGCGCCAGTTGTTGCAAGCCATCGCGGACGCGACTGTGGAGGCGATCGCAGGAGCTGAATTCTGCCTGGTTGCGCTTTTGGAGAGCGATTGCAGCGGCCTCAAACTCACCGCTGTCGGGGGCACCCAAAACTTTGCTGCGGGCAAAACCCCCCACGTGCAAAACAAGCTGCTGTGGAAAGCATTTGCGACGGGAGAGTCTGTACTGTGGCGGTCGGAGTGCGGTGACGGCTGGCTGCCGGCGGCGGCCTGTGCAGCGGCGATCGAGTCGGGGGAAAGCGGGCGTTTGGGCGTGTTGGCGATCGGCAACGGGAAAGACAGCACGGCTATTGACGGGGAAACTCAGCAACTGCTGGCGGTGATGGGGCAACAAGCTGCGATCGCGATTAACAGCGCGCGGGCGATCGAAAAATTACAAAAGCAGGAACAGCTTTTAGACTTACAAAACGAGCTGCTAATTCGCCAGCAGGAAGAACTGGAGAATCAGGGCCGGCGCATTCAAAAGCAAAAATTGCAACTGCTAGAAGCAGCAAAGTTAAAATCCCAATTTTTGGCCACCATGTCCCACGAATTGCGAACTCCCATGAATGCGATTATCGGCTTTTCCCAATTGCTGCTGCGCCAGCACAAACAACTGCTGACCGACCAGCAAACAGACATGGTGGGGCGCATTTTAAATAACGGCAAAAACCTGCTAGTGCTGATTAATGATATCCTCGACCTCTCCAAAATCGAGAGCGGCCGCACAGAATTAGAAACTGAAGAATTTGATTTAGGGGATGTAGTAATCGATGCCGTCCGGGAGTTCGGAAATCAAGCCACTGACAAGAATGTAGCATTGTCCGTCAGCGCGTGCTTGCAGGATCGGTTTGTAGTTAATGACAAGTTGCGCCTGCGGCAAGTTTTGGTCAATCTCATTTCCAACGCGGTTAAATTCACGGATCGGGGCAGCATTTCCATTGAGGTGCGGGAATTAAAGTGCGATCGGCTAATTATCACCGTTCGGGACACAGGAATCGGCATCTGTGAAACCCAGCTACCCCACATTTTCGACAAATTCCGCCAAGCAGACCAAACCACAACCCGCCAATATCCAGGCACCGGTTTAGGACTAGCTATTAGCGCCTATTTAGTCAAGATGATGAACGGCACAATCACGGTCGAAAGTAAACTCGAAAAAGGTTCAACATTTCGGCTCGAATTCCCGCGAAAAATTTACCATCACAAGCTCAATTCCTGACTTCAAACATTTTTGATATTGATAGCAGAAGGAAGTTCGGCAACGGATGCGCTTTCTTCGGATGTAACGGATGTAAAGGATAGAAGGAATAAGGTAAGTAGGGTGCACAGCGCGCGCTATGAGTCATATCAACTCCGCTTACACCGGAATGATAAGGGAAGACACGGCAGTGCCGTTTCCCTACAATGAATCGGGGTAGGGAAACGGCACTGCCCTGTCCTAATTTCGGGTAATATAGCAATCCTTGCAGGAGTCGTAAATTTTTTACCCCACCCCAACCCTCCCCTTACCAAGGGGAGGGAGTAAGAAATTCACAAATGATTTAGGATTGCTATATTAATTCCCCTGCTACCGGATTTGATATCAAACCACTTTTTGCGTAAGTCCTAACTTCAGTTAGTCTAGTAGCAGTTTCAACCACCGAGTCTTATCTAAAGACTAGAAGTTTTCCCTACTTCGGCCTGAGTAGCAATTGGTTTAACATCGGTGTAGCCCATATTATTAGCTACGTCGCGCAGCACCGAAATTTGCTGTTCAAACTCAAGACCTTCAATTTTGCCCAACACGCCATTGACAGCCTCAGTTGCCTCATATCCTTCGGGGATATCGACAATTCTTTCCCCCATACCAATAGCCCAAGCATACCAAACCACCAACTGATTGTTAGCAGTTAAAGCTCCGTAAGCGTGAGAATACGGCGTGTCGTCGCGGTTGACAATACCTCGCATTATATTCAGTTGTTCGTCGTGGGAAAGCTTGTAAAAATCATCTAGCAGCACGGGAGCTAATTCTGGTTCGGCGGCGGCAGGAGCGGCTGGTGTAACTGAATCTCCCATTTTTTCATAAACAAAGTAGAGCAGCGCCAGTTTTTCATCTGTACCCAACCCGTTGATGGTCTGAAGGATGTTTTGAGTGTCGTTGGAGAGAGAGTGAGGATTGGTGGCGGCGGGTGAGTTCATACATCAAATTCCTTAAAAATGTTTCCCGAATATATAAATATCAACATTTGTAAGTGCAAGTCACCATCCCCGAGAGGTAATACGATTTGAGATTTGAGATTTTAGATTTTAGATTAAACAATGGGGAATGGCTGAATATGTCTGGGTTTGGAGCTTGCCTAAAGTTGCATTATTTTCTGAAACTAATGTAATGTTGAGCCGCCGCCCGAGAATAAATCATCCTTAAGATAGAAGCGATCGATACATCTGCGGGTAGATGAAAAAGCCCGGAATTTAAGTAAAGATCGATACAGTGAATTGTTAAATAAAACTTGCAAGGAGTCGGTCATGTCTGAAATAAATACAGAATCAAATAACATTGAAAGCTTTGACGCTCAGCAGATAACTGAAAGCGCGGAAGCTGGAGAACAAAAGTTGCCGACCGTTAATGTATCAGCAGACTACGAAGCTTCAAAAGAATTCAGCGTTAGTGAAATCGACCGCACGGGTGCCGGCGCCGAAGCTGCCGCCGCTGCAACTGCACCTAAATTTGCTATTCCCGCTCCTAAAGAGACCGCAAAGCCGGCTGATTCCAGCGGCAATCCCGCTGATTTTCGTTCGATGGCTCAGGAAGTTAATCCCGCAGGTGTACCGGGCAATGTTACCGACGATTTGATCCAGAAAGCGATCGATCTTGGTACTCCCGGCAGTTAATTTAGAAATTCTCCATCCTCAATGCAAAACCTCTGTATTGTAGGGTGCTGATGGCGCGCCTTACCCCTATAATTCGCGCCTCAAACCACTTTTTGCATAAGTCCTGAATTCTCCAGTGAGTGCACGATAAGCTGAAATACAGTAGGGACACAACATTGTTGTGTCCTTAAAGGCTACAATACGGTATGGACACAACATTGTTGTCTCCTTAACAGCTACAATAAGGTAGGGACACAACAATGTTGTGTCCTTAAAACGTTAATTTTAAGTCGATCGCCCGAAAAATTTTGCCGATCGCGCGATCGCTCAGAATTTCAATTACTAAATCCACCCCATCGCCCTCGATTGTAGACTTAATAAATAACTCGGGATGCAGCGCTTTCCAGAAATATTCGACAAACCGATTAATTTCGGCCTCTGACATTCCCGACTTCCCCGCCGCCATCATTTCCCGTTCCGCCTGATTGCGCCACACTTGAGAAATGCGATAATCTTGGGGATACAAAACCATCAACCGATCTAATCGGTTCCACAGCGGCAGATAGTCGTGCAGCTTCGCATTCATATCGCGCGCAAACTGACAGTCGCCCTCTGTGGAAATCGGAAACGGTGCACCCGCCAAAAAGTCGTTCAATTTGGCATCAACCACCGGATTCACGCCGACCAACCAACCTTCAAACAGTACAATATCTGCACCGGAAATAATTTCGGGTTGACTTCTATCTCCTGCACCTCCGCAGGCAGATTTGTCAAACCGGGGAATTTCTATTATATTTTTAATTAGATCCGGTTTTAGGGCATCAAATTTTGGATAGTCAACTGCTGCTAATTCGCGAGTTTGAGAACGGCGCAACTCGTCTAAAACGGAGATTCCCAAGTCAATATCGTGAGTGCCGGGGGGGCCGCGCCAAATTAAACGCGGGTCGGCTTTTTGGAGTTGTTGGCGATCGGCATAAGTCTTGTAAAGATCGTCTAAAGAAAGGCTGACAGTAGAATATCCCAATTTTAAGAGAATCAGCCTCAAAACTTGGCATAAAGTAGTTTTTCCCGTTCCTTGCCCTCCTAAAATTCCTTGAATTAAAGGACGGTTTAAACTTTGTTTTTCCGCCGATAATTGCATTGCCAGCGGCAGCCAAAACTTCCACAAAGTTTCGAGAAAAACAGTTGACTTTAGCGGGAAAGTATGCAGTTCGTCAAGCAGAGAAAAGAATAAATCGGTTTTGCAGCGGACAACATCGGCTACACTGTCAGGAGTAATGTTAAAAGCGCGCGATCGCACATCATCCGCAAGTTCCCAAACAGCCAGGTGATGGAAGTCGGGAGCGCTCGGGCGATCCTCTTCGAGGGCTTCGCTAACGCCCGCTTGCCACCGGTGTAAAATTTCAACAGCGTTTACAGTCGATCGATCCATCAGCTCAAAACTCTCTAGGCGGGGGCTGGTTTTGTATAAATAGTATCTGCAACTGACAAATACAGCAGATTCCACGTTTATGAAGTATACCGATCGATTCCAGTAGGGACACGGCGAAAGCCTTTGTCCTTACTACACACACTCGATAAACCTGGAAGACGCTGTATTTCATCCTAAAGCCGCGCAGATTCAAAAAGTTTTTAAGATCCCAGTTTGAAAGCTTCCACAAATAAATTGTAAGTCAGGCCAATTTTCAGAGCATTGAGCACCTCCACCCACAAATAACCGGCCCCTAGCCGACTGCCGCCGTAAACCAGCCGGTTCGCCAACTCCGTCAACAACACCAACAGCCCGGCCGCGATAATATCCCAATCAGCGGATTGTCCGGCGATCGTCGAAATAGCTGTTCCCAAAAAAGTGCCGAACAGCAGGCTAATTACCAGGATCGAAATCCGCCGCCAAGGATTGCTCAGCCAGCGTGCGAATTGCTCGCCCAGAACATCAATCAATCTGTTAATTCGGGTATTCTGCATAGAAGTTATACGATTTTAGATTTTAGATGAAAGAAGTGGAAATGACTGATGGCGATCGGGGTTTGGCTCTTGCCTAGAGTTGCATTCTTTTTTTAAACTGGTATTAAAAGTTATACTGATGAGTCAAAAAATGCCGATTCAGACAAACTCCTAATATTTGCCGGGGTTAGTATGCCCCCATCTAAAATCTAAAATTTAACATCTAAGATGGTATTGAGCGATCGCCGGGTTATAGTCCTGAACGGTCGAGTAATTAAGTGTAGCTGTATCTTGTGGTACAGCAGCCCCGGGTTCTACATTAAAGATAGTTATGACTAATTACGGGTATGCCGTGTATTCTTTAAGCATAAAATTTATGAAACTAAAAATTTACCAGATGGTAATTGGAGTGCCGATCGTCCTAATTACAGGAATGTTTCTAGGACGTTTTGAAATCACTATCTCCAACGGTTCAAATCGGTCGAGCGATTGGCCCTCACAAGCCACCGCACTCCCCCCCACACCCCCCTTTTCCCCAGTCGCCCCAGCTTCCGCAGACACCGCCAACAAGCCCAAACCCGACTCAATACCAACCCCCCCAGAGTCAGAGGAGGAATTGCTTTCCTCAATCCCTGCAAATGCCGCATCCGCCGGCAGTCTGCGCGTCAGCAACCGCAGCGAACACCCAGTGCGGGTGGCCCTGCTGTCGAAACGGCAAGCCAAGAAATCCTACGGCAAACCGGCGCACTGGGATTTTGCGCCCGGGGAAGGAGGCGACAAGGGACTGATGCTATCGCTGCCGGAGGGCAAGTTACAAGTCAAACGGGGAGACATTCTGGTGGTTTTTGCTCAGGATGGTTCTCGTCGCTACTGGGGGCCTTACGTCGCCGGGGAGACAGCCTCGCCCGCTTGGAACGGCACAGCCGGGGAATGGCAATTAATTTTGCAGCCGTGAACGCTTTAGCTGCAAGTGCCGAGATTTGGGTCGAGAAAGCCGGTTGATACGGTCTTGTTGAGAATGGTGCGGCTATGTGAGGTTAAACTCACATAGCCACACAATTATAAAGAACAGGCAAGATGCCTGTTCCACAAAGAGTGAATTTTCTTGTGGGGAGTAGGGGTTGGGCAGGAGAGCCCGCCCATAAAAGCCTTGTTGAGAATGGTGCAACATCTCTTTTTAACTGATATCTTGCACCATTCTCAAGAACAGGCATCTTGTCTGTTCCACAAAGAGTGAATTTTCTTGTGGAACAGGCATCTTGCCTGTTCATAAAAGCCTTGTTGAGAATGGTGTAACATCTGAGTTGAACCCGATTCGATCGAATTGGGAGTTTCAAGAATGCGAATCTTTCGGTAGACTCTCTATGCGAGCTAAAATTTTAAATCTAAAATCGCAGGAAGTTTGGGTGAAGGAAGTTATTAAAAGTTTGTCAGAGTTTAGGAATCGCCCGTTAGCGAAGCCCTCGAAGAGGCTCGCACCAAAGCTGCTATCGATTGTATGGCTGTGCGCGATCGCCTCGGTGGCTTTTTTGTGGAATCTCGGCAACATCGGTTTAGTTGACGAAACTGAACCGCTGTTTGCCGAAGCCGCCCGTCAAATGACGGTGACAGGAGATTGGATCACTCCTTATTTCAACGGCGAAACCAGGTTTGACAAGCCGCCGTTGATTTACTGGCTGATGGCGGTGGCTTACCGCACTCTGGGCGTTAACGAATGGGCCGTGCGTCTTCCGTCGGCCTTGTGCGCGATCGGTCTGACTTGCCTCGGATTCTATACCCTCTCGAAATCGAAGGAAGAAGGAAGTTCGGCAACGGATTCTGTAACGGATGTAACGGATGTCAGGAAGCAGGAAGAAGTCCGATGGAAGCCGGAAGAAGAAACAGAGAATAACAACTCAAAACTCAAAACTCGCCGTCTTCCGCTCTTTTTTTCTACTCCTTGGATTGGTGCGGCCCTAATAGCTTTAAATCCCCAAACTATTGCCTGGGGACGGACTGGCGTTTCAGATATGCTATTAGTCGGCTGTATGTGTTCGGCACTACTAGCCTTTTTCCTCGGTTACATTCTAGAAGAACAGAGAGAACAAGCAGAAGTTTCCACCGTTTCCGCTTCCCGATTTCCCAATAAGTGGTATCTGACTTTTTACGTACTAATTGCCTTAGCAATTCTGGCTAAGGGGCCTGTGGGAATTGTCGTGCCAGCGCTAATTGTTGGCAGCTTCGGGCTTTATTTGGGAAATTTTCGGCAACTTTGGCGCGAAATGCGTCCCGTGTCGGGAATCTTGATTATTCTGGCGATCGCCCTGCCTTGGTTTATTTTGGTTATTTTAGCCAACGGTCAAACTTATATTGACAGCTTTTTTGGCTATCACAATTTCCAGCGTTTTACTGAAGTAGTCAACAAGCACTCGGCGCCTTGGTATTTTTACTTTTTTGTAGTGCTAGTTGGTTTTGCACCTTGGTCGATTTATTTGCCAGTGGCGATCGCCCGTACCCGTTTTTGGCAGCGCAGTTACTGGCGCCGCCAACCGCGATCGGCTCAGTTGAGTTTATTTGCCCTATTTTGGTTCGGCTGCATCTTTGGCTTTTTCACGATCGCCGTGACAAAATTGCCGAGTTATGTATTGCCTTTAATCCCCGCCGCTGCGATTTTGGTAACGCTGCTGTGGAGCGATATTATTGCAGGCAATGAACCAGAAAACAGGCGGATAAAGTTAGAAAAGAAACCGAATTCTTTACCGCGAGGACTGTTAGTTACATACATTTTCAATGTGATATTTTTATTAATTGTAGCCGGAGCAACTTTCTACTGCTACAACTGGCTCGGAGACGACCCGGCTATGCCGAATTTTCCCCAAGCAATTCAGCAGTCGGGATTGCTGATAGTCGGCGGTACGATTTGGATAATTACAGCGGTGGCGATCGCACTTTTACTCTGGAAGCGGCAACAGCGCTGGATTTTGGTTGCTAACCTGATCGGGTTAGTAGCATTTATCATCTTTGGTCTTACTCCCGCCTACAAAGTGGTCGATATCAACCGCCAGTTACCTCTGAGACAGTTAGCGCAGGTTGCGGTGCAACAAAAACTGCCAGGGGAAGAGTTTATTATGGTTGGTTTCTGGAAACCAAGTCTGGTTTTTTATACCCAAGGGCCGGTGACTTACTACCGAGCTCTCACAAAGGCGATCGACTACCTTAAGGAATCTAAAAACCCAACTTCTCCCTCTATTTTGTTGCTGGGATATCCAGACAAATTTGTGCAATTAGGATTGCAGCCAAATCAATATCAATTGTTGGACAGTCGGGGCGCTTACCAACTCGCCAGGGTTCCGAGAACAGCATTTCGATAGTGCATTGTACTGCGGTGTGAGCCGACCTATATGGTGTGAAAGTAGGGGCAATCCCCCCTTGGTTGCCCCGAAATTTGGATATGGTGCATCTAGGACTGTAAAAGCTATAATCTAGTCACTACTTAAAACCGGAAGCTGGGAGCCTACAATGGTTTCAATTCTCAACAAACCCTCCTCATTAATCCATGAGATTTGCATTGAAAAAGTCGATCGGTGGAAGTTGTTCAAATTTAGTGAATCGCTCCAACAGCGCATGGAACAATTGTTAGAGAAGAAGAAGGCAGACCAACTAATGGCAGAAGAGGCAGCAGAACTTGACGCCATTGGGGAATTAGATCGCATCTTTACCCACATCAATGCAATGATGGTGGCTCCAGATGTCGATCGGCGATCCGACGATATAGAACGTTTTGGTTAGCCACGCCCTTCAATGTATCCCTTGACAAGTTGGGTAAAAGCTAATATCTCAAGCATTAAGTAAGTGAATAAATTAGCTATTAAAAATGATTTATTCACTTTGCCTTTTTCAATTCTTTTTAGTCCAAAACTCCCTATAAATAATTCTAGGACAACGGAAAAGAAAAACATAGGAATGAGTGTAATCATAATTTCCAACGGCAGAAATGGAAAAGAACCAGGCTGTACAGGCACGCTTGTGTGGAAGACGATATCTCCAATAAACACCCCAATACATAGGATAATAAAACCTCCCCCAATCGTCGATATAATATTTGTTACAAAAGCAATAAAAATTGCTTTTATGATACTGAGTTCGAGTAGTTTTTTGTGAATGTAAGCTTCTATTGCAATAATTGGGAGTAGCAAAAGAATTTGATAGAAAACACTCTGACTGAATAGTGGAATTCCTGAATTTGCGAGATATAGAGATGTATTTAAGTGCATGAAAAAGCTAGTATAAAACATATGAAGTGGCTCTCCCGTAGTGATTAATGATGATAATTAGCCTGCCATTTGTTCGACCTACCCTCAACTTGCCTGAAACAAGCGATAATGGATAGGATGCCATTTTCATTGTAAAAGTGTGGTAGCCATGACTGAGTTACTCGAACGTGCGATCGCCAAGTTGAAAACATTGTCTGCCAGCGAGCAAGATGCCCTCGCTTCAATGATTCTGGAAGAACTTGAAGACGATAGACGCTGGGATCGAGAATTCTCCCGTTCCCCAGATGCTCTTGCTAAACTCGCAGCGACCGCAATGGCTGAGTATCATGCAGGCAAAACCCAAGAACTCGATCCAGAAACATTGTGAAGTCAAGCACTACAATCGAGTTCCGCAGATTATTTGCTGATTTACCCGAACAAGTTCAACAGCAGACACGCGGGGCGTATCGCCAGTTCAAGGAAGACCCAAGTCATCCAAGCCTGCGTTTCAAGAAGGTGCATCCAGACTTACCAATCTACTCAGCCCGAATTAGCAAAAACTATCGAGCAGTTGGTCAGTTGGATGGAGACACTGTAATCTGGTTTTGGGTTGGTTCACACGCAGAGTACGACAAGTTTCTGGGGCAGTTGTAGCAGTGTCTACAGCCAGCCAATATCATCTAGAAAAGTGTATTTAGACAGGTGAAAGATTATGATTCCAATCAATGAAGCTCAACAGCAGTTGCAGCAGTTAATCGATTCGGTGAGTCAGTCGCATCAACCTATTGTGATTGCAGGACAGACTAGCAATGCAGTGTTATTATCTGAATCTGACTGGGCATCGGTACAAGAAACATTGTATCTTCTATCAGTGCCGGGAATGCGGGAATCGATTCGGGAAGGACTGGCAACGCCGATCGAGGATTGCGCTAGGGAGTTGGAGTGGTGAATTGGAATCTGGTATATACCAAACAGGCACAGAAAGATGCCAAAAAGCTCGCTTCTAGCAATTTACGAGACAAAGCGCAAGAGTTACTCGACATCATTCAAACCAATCCGTTTCAGAATCCGCCACCCTATGAGAAATTGGTGGGAGATTTGGAAGGTGCATATTCACGGCGAATCAACATTCAGCATCGTCTGGTGTACGAGGTGATTGAGTCCGAGAACACGGTAAAAATTTTGCGGATGTGGACGCATTATGAGTAGTGTTTCTAACAGGTTAACTAATACAGGGGTAGATCGATCGCCCTTTAGACTGGTAACTAGGCCGACCATACGTGCCATAATCAGCGATATTATCTGGTACGCGATCGCCTGAAACTATGGATGCGCTAATCGGCAAAACTTTACAGGGTGGAAAGTACACCCTCGAACAAGAACTGGGACGCGGCGGCTTTGGGATTACTTTCAGGGCAAATCACCGCTATTTAGGACAGCCTGTAGTCATTAAAACCCTCAACGAATCTCTGCGCCAGCAACCCAATTTTGCTGAGTTCGATCGCAAGTTTCAAGACGAAGCGAGGCGGTTGGCTTCCTGCGTTCATCCGAATATTGTCCGCGTCAGCGATTTCTTTGTCGAAGACGGGCAGCCTTACATGGTGATGGACTACATAGCCGGTCAGAATTTGGGCGATGTCGTGTTCCCAAATCGGCCGCTGCCAGAAGAACTCGCTATTCTCTACATAACTCAAATTGGCGCTGCTTTAAAAGTAGTTCATCAAAAGGGTTTGCTGCACCGAGATGTCAAGCCGCAAAACATTCTGCTGCGCCAAAATACCCAAGAAGTCGTGCTGATCGATTTTGGCATTGCCCGCGAGTTTACTGCCGGTGCAACTCAATCTCACACTAATATGGTGTCCGACGGCTACGCGCCCCCAGAACAGTATTTCGCCCAAGGAAAATATACCCCCGCAACAGATGTTTACGGTCTGGCGGCGACGCTTTACACTTTACTGACAGCACAGGTGCCGGTGGCCGCAATTTTGCGTACCAGCCAGCCGATGCCTTCACCCCGCGATTTGCAGCCTCAGCTAAGTGCGGCTGTCAGCCAAGCAGTGATGCGGGGGATGACGGTAGAAGCTCAAAATCGCCCTGCTAGCGTGGATGAGTGGCTGTCGCTGCTGCACGGGCAGCCTGTTGGTGCAGCGTCGCCGAGCACCGGGCCGACGGTGGCGGTGATTCCGGGACACGGGCCTCAGTCGCCTGCGACTTCGAGAACTGCGCCTGCTGTGGTGTCTTCTGGGTCCGGCAACCGCAAGGTTTGGTGGATTTTGGGGTTGGTGGCGATCGCACTTATTGTTGCAGGTTTTATCGGTATTGCTAGGGTTTTCCTCAACCGGCCGTCTTCGGAACCCGCACCGGTGGCCCAGGACGATCGCACTTCGACCCCCGCAGATCCAGACGCGCCCTCAAGCCCCTCACCAATTCCCGCGCCCACACCAACGCCAGCCCCGACTCCCAGAGAAACTCCGCCACCTGCTGCTGAAACTCCAACGCCTGCTGCTGAAACTCCAGCGCCTGCTGCTGAAACTCCAGCGCCTGCTGTTGAAACTCCAACACCGGCGCCAACTCCAACACCAGCGCCAACTCCCGAGGCTGCCGAACCCACACCAACAGAAAAACTTGTTGACAAAGAGTTGCCACCAGATCGATCGCCCGCACCCAGCGAACAACCGACAACCAGCAATCGGAGGAATCCCGCAATCCCTGGATTTGCCGTTGGTACGCCGGAAAGTCAGATTTTATCCCAATTGGGAGAACCGACTGACTCTCAATCCCGGGGCTATTGGCCGAATACTCGCACCGCACTTTACGAAGTGCTGCCGAACCGAATTACTCTCGGCTACATTTACGATCGCGATTCAAGCCAGCTAGTACAAACAGAGGGTTCTTTTGCCCAGTCGGTGGACGATTTGGTAGTGCGAACCGCGTTAAACGGGATGGTGCGCGGCGCCAACCGGGAGATTTTGCAAGGGTTCCGGGACGTGCAGCAGCGCCGGACTAATCAGTTTACGTTTAAGAAGGGTTCGCTTGAAGGGACGATCGAACGCAATGAGCGCGATCGGATTTACATCGGCGTCTGGGACGAAAATTTGCATAAATAGGAATTGCGCACGGGTGGTCAGAAACCGGGTTTTTGCTCCAAGAGTTCGTTAAAGCAGACAAAAACCGCAAAAAACCCGGTTTCTTTAATCCCCAATCGACAATCCAAAATCTAAAATCTAAAATCTAGTTGACGCAACACAAAATATTGTCTATAATTACAGAACACACGAGGGGCTGTAATGGTTTCGACAGGGTGGCGAAAGCTGCTCCGTGATGCAGGTCGAGAGTGAGTCTCCTCTCGCAAATACCGGCTCAAACAAAAAAGTAAATGCGAACAACATCGTTCCTTTCGCTCGCAAAGCCGTCGCTGTAGCCTAAAAAACTTCTTGAGCGCGGTTTAGAGTGTATGCAACCTAACTCCGTTAACGGTAGCATAACAACCCCCAACGGATGCCCTAGTTAGACGCATCTAGTCGGTTAACTGGGAAAGCAATCACTAGATAATCCCCCCATTTGGGATAAAGATGGTTCCCGCCCCGAGGATTAGAGGGGATAAACCTGTGAACGATCGGAAGGTAAATACCCGCTTTGGACGGCAGTTCGATTCTGCCCAGTTCCATAAAAAAAGTGACGTAAAATCAATGGTTTAAACCATTTGAAAGTTACTTTAAAGCATTAAAAGGGCAGAGAATTAATTCTCTGCCCTTTTGTTTGGCATTCAATATCGATCGCTGATTCAAAATCTGGGTTCATATCAAATCCGCCCTTCATCAGAATTATTCATCTCTCTCTTCTCGAACTCTGTGTTCTCTGCGTACTCTGCGTTTAAATCATTCCGATCCAACCGGAATTGATATCACAACAGTCAACAGCCAACAGTCAACAGCCAACCGTCAACCATAAGTTACCCACCCATTAGCTAAGCTTAGGACTCAGATAAATATAATTTCACCCAGTCCGTCCGTTCTTGTAGCCTGTCCGGCGATATACTGATATGCGGTAAAGCATTAAAAATCTTTACAAACACCCTACTCTCCAAGCCTACTCCTACTAAGGATGGGTGAAAAAATATATGCGATCGCTCAAAAGCTGGAAACATGAACCCAGGAATTGACTTACAAGGAAGTTTTGTAGAAGCCCTGATGAATTGGGGCTTACCGGCGGACATCGCCCAAGTGCTTTGGCTACCGCTGCCAATGGTGCTGATGGTTGTCGGTGCCGTATTCGGGGTACTTACTAGCGTCTGGCTAGAGCGGAAAATTTCCGCCGCCGCTCAACAGCGGATTGGCCCGGAATTCATCGGCCCTCTGGGAGTTCTAGCACCCGTTGCCGACGGTCTGAAGTTGGTATTCAAAGAAGATATTGTACCGGCAAAAGCTGACGCGCTGCTGTTCACGCTCGGGCCGGTAATTGTCGTGATTCCAGTGTTTCTGTCCTACTTGATCGTGCCCTTCGGAGAGCATATGCTGATCGCCGATATGGGGACAGCGATATTTCTGTGGATTGCTCTTTCTAGCATTCAGCCGATCGGCTTGCTGATGTCCGGCTATGCTTCCAACAACAAATACGCCCTCCTCGGCGGACTCAGAGCAGCCGCTCAATCCCTCAGCTACGAAATTCCCCTAGCTTTGGCAGTATTGGCAGTTGTGATGATGTCCAACAGCCTCAGTACGATCGACATCGTACACCAGCAAGCCGGCTACGGCATTGTCGGCTGGAATATCTGGCGGCAACCCGCAGGTTTCCTGATTTTCTGGATCTCAGCACTGGCAGAATGCGAACGGTTGCCCTTTGACCTCCCAGAAGCAGAAGAAGAATTGGTAGCAGGATATCAGACTGAGTACACGGGCATGAAATTTGCTTTGTACTACATCGCTTCCTACGTTAACCTCGTCCTTTCTTGCCTGCTAGTAGCTGTTTTGTACCTCGGCGGCTGGGAATGTCCGATTCCGGTCGGAGCCATCACAAATGCCCTGGGATTGAGCGAGACGACTCCTTGGTTGCAGGTAATTACCGGCACGCTGGGCATTACGATGACCATGCTGAAAGCCTACTTTTTCCTGTTTCTGGCAGTTCTGCTCCGCTGGACTCTGCCGCGAGTTCGGATCGACCAATTGCTAAATTTGGGATGGAAGTTTTTGCTGCCCGTTGCTTTAGTGAATTTGCTATTGACCGCAGCTTTGAAGCTTGCCTTTCCCTTTGCTTTTGGCGGTTAATTCATAATAGGTAAAGGGCAACCGCTAAAAAAAATTAGCTGTTAACCAATTACCTATTATCAATTAGCAATTACCAAAAACTCAAGTACAGAGAGAGAACACCATGCTAAAATTCCTCAATCAAGTAGGCGAATACGCCAAAGAGACTGTTCAAGCTGCTAAGTATATCGGTCAAGGGCTAGCCGTGACCTTCGATCACATGAGACGCCGACCGATTACGGTGCAGTATCCTTACGAAAAATTAATTCCTTCCGAACGTTTTCGGGGCAGAATTCACTTTGAATTTGACAAGTGCATCTCCTGCGAAGTTTGCGTTCGGGTATGTCCGATCAACTTACCTGTAGTGGATTGGGAATTTAACAAAGAAACTAAGAAGAAACAACTCAAGCACTACAGTATCGATTTCGGAGTGTGTATTTTCTGCGGAAACTGCGTAGAATATTGTCCGACTAATTGTTTGTCCATGACAGAAGAATACGAGTTAGCCGTTTACGAGCGCCACGAATTGAATTTTGACAACGTGGCCCTCGGACGTTTGCCCTACAAGGTTACAGATGACCCGATGGTGACACCGATGCGGGAATTCGCTTATTTGCCCAAAGGGGCGATCGACCCCCATGAAGTTTCCTACACCGATCGCCGGGCTGGTCTCCGTCCAGAGGAAATTATCGAAAAGTAGGTAATGGGACATGGGGCATGGGGCATGGGGCATGGGGCATAGTTAGTAGTTAGTGGTTAATGGTTAATGATTACTTGTTAGTAGTTTTTCTAATAACAAATAACAAATTTCCAATGCCCAATGCCCAATGCCCAATGCCCAATGCCCAATGCCCAATGCCCAATGCCCAATTAACAGAGGATTAAAAATTGTGAATCTAGCCGAAGGGGTTCAAATTGTTTCATTTGGCATACTGTCAGTAATGATGATTGGAGGAGCATTAGGAGTAGTGCTGTTCTCCAATATCGTTTACTCAGCATTTTTGCTGTGCGGAGTATTTACCAGCATTGCCGGTTTGTACCTGTTGTTGAATGCTGATTTTGTCGCAGCAGCGCAAGTGTTGATTTATGTTGGTGCTGTTAACGTCTTGATTTTGTTTGCCATCATGTTGGTAAACAAGCGAGAAGACTTCCGCACAATTCCCAAAGCTTGGGTGCGTCAAGTAGCAACAGCACTGGTTTGTGGTGGTTTATTTGCGCTTTTGGGTACGATGGTGGTGTCTACTCCTTGGGCTATTGTGGCGACGACTGGAGCACCGGCAGAAAGTTCGATTGTGACGATCGCCAAACATTTCTTCACCGACTTTTTGCTGCCTTTCGAGTTAGCATCAGTGTTCTTGTTGATGGCAATGGTGGGAGCAATTGTGCTAGCACGCCGCGATTTCTTGCCAGATGAATTGTCGAACAAGCTATCGGAAACACCAGCTTTTAGTTTGCAAGAAAGACCTCGCGAATTAGTTTCGGCCGGAGATGTTTCTTCGCCCGAAACAAAGTAATAGTAGGGTGCGCACTGCGCACCTATCTTTTAGTAGGGTGTGCACTGCGCACCATCAGGCAAGAAACTCGGTTTCTGTTCGCAAGTCCTCTATCTGCCTATTTTGTAGTAATTTTGACTGAGAGAAACTCTAAAAATTTATGCAACTGCAACTCCAGTATTTCCTGTTATTAGCTGCTGCACTTTTCTGCATTGGCATTTACGGTTTGATTACCAGCCGAAATGCAGTGCGGGTGTTAATGTCGATCGAGTTGATGCTAAATGCAGTCAATCTCAACCTGATGGGTTTTTCTAACTATCTTGACCCCGTACAAATTAAAGGTCAAGTATTTACCGTGTTTGTAGTTACGGTAGCGGCTGCTGAGGCAGCGGTGGGTTTGGCGATTGTTTTGGCGATTTACCGCAACCGCAATACAGTAGATATGGAAGAATTTAATTTGCTGAAGTGGTAATTAGTCAATAGTCCATAGTCAATAGTCATCATATCAATTCCGGCTGCACCGGAATGATATAGAGGACACGGCAGTGCCGTGTCCCTACAATCGATCGTGGTAGGGAAACGGCACTGCCGTGTCCTCCGTTTATATCATTCCGATGCTAACGGAATTGATATCAGTCATCAGTCATTAGTGACAAACTAATGCAGATTAAAGACTGATGACTAAGGACTAAGGACTAAGAAGTAAGGACTAAGGACTAATGACTTCTGGTAATTTCTAGAGTAATTCTGCCGCCGAAGTCAGGGATAGGGGCGGCAGGTTTTGAGAGTTGTAGTTTGACTTTCTCGACTAAAGGTAGTTGTAAAAGCGCTTGGGCTATCGCATCTGCTAGGCGTTCGATTAATAAAAACTTCGAGTCTTTGACTAGCTGTTGAATTAGAGTAATTGCACTCCGGTAATCGAGAGTATGTTCAATATCATCGCTTTTTCCAGCTTGCGATAAGTCCAGCCAGAGAGTGACATCCACTTCAAACCACTGCCCCAAAACCTGTTCTTCCGGCAGATAGCCAGTGTATCCGTAGCAGCGAATTCCTGTAAGTTGAATTGAATCCATTGTGAAATAAACTAAAAGTGCGTTGCCTATACCAATTTGTATTAAACCAGGTAAGGTGCGCAATGCGCACCCTACAAATAGAGTTTATGCGTCCAGGATTATTAAATTTCACAACTGTCCTCCTTTCTCCAACTTATCCAGCAAATCCTCAGCTACCTGACACCATTTCTGTCTAATTTCTGCATCTTCTGGCTTTTCTGTCAAGCTACGACCTTGTAGTTCTGGATATTTATTGTAAAACAATTCATCCACTTTCTGATAAAATATATCCTTATCAAGATTAAGATTTTTGCGGCGCTTGCCAATCTTTTCTTGACGAGCGATTTCGGCATCTAAAGATGTATTTGTAGAATGCGGAAGTTCTGGAATTTTGGGCAAATCAGGCAGTTTTGGTAGCGTAAAACCAGATTTTACTATGCTAAAAGCTAGCATTCCCGGCAACAAAAGCACGCTTAAACTCGCGACTGCTTTCCAAGGAATTAACTTAAATTTGCTGGTGTTGCTGTTAACAACTTGATGGTTTTGCACAACAGGAGTATTGTTGTTGGTAGCTGTTTGAGTGCTGTGTTTGAATGGGCGACCCACAAAGTTCATTGTCACCATTTGGGAGATGATGCTGCCAATTTGGGATAATTTTGGATCTTTGAGTGCTTCGCGGACTTCTTTTGCAGATTGGTAGCGATCGCCCGATTGTTCTGCTAACATCCGATCCAATACCGCGGCTAAATTTGGGCTGACACTGACGTGCGATCGCCAATCCCAAGTTTTATTATTGATATCGTACAATTTTTGAGGCTTTTTGCCGCTTAGCAGTACCAAAGCCGTGACGGCTAAAGCGTATAAATCGCTAGCAGCAGAAACTTTCCCCAGCCGCATTTGTTCCGTTGGCGAATAACCCTGTTTGCCGATCGCCGTATCCGATTGTCCGTTAAACTGAAGTACGGCATTGGCTGCGATTTGCTTGACAGAACCGAAATCAATTAAAAATGGCAGTTTGTCAGCATCATGCTGAATAATATTATCCGGGGAAATATCGCGGTGAATTAAATTTTTTGAGTGGATGTATTCTAAAACTGGTAAAAGCTGAAATAGCAGTTGAGTAACTTCGGCTTCGCTAAAATTTTTACCTTGTTGCTGGCGCGATATCAATATTTCTTCGTAGGTTTGACCTTTGATATAATCTTGGACTAAAAATAAAGATGGATTCCCGCCCAAATCGGTTCGCAGGAGTTCTCGAAAGCGCGGGATTTGCGGGTGTTGGAGATTGTACAGCATACTCGCTTCGCGATCGAACAATTCGGCAGCTTTCGGGCTGTGAACCACCGGAGAAAACTCTTTGAGCACGCATTGTTCGCCGTAGCGGTTGATATCTTCTGCGAGGTAAGTGCGCCCGAAGCCGCCGCGGCCTAATTCGCGGAGGATGCGGTAGCGTTTTTCGAGAGTGGAACCTGGGGCGAGGAGGGAGGAGTTAGACATAAACCACGGCAAATTGTTCGAGTTGGGGAGTCGCCGAGCACAGTATAGCTTATTGTAGCTAAATTTGTTTGAATGCTAGGGCGATCGCTTTTTTTTGGGATGGATGAAGGAGAAGGGACACTTTACTTAAGATTTAGTATCTACAGGCTTTTTTATTATCGGGTTTGAGCAGCTATCGAGAATTTACAAATCCCGATGAGTAAACCCCTTCGCATCCTTCCCTACATAACTCGCGGCAACATGGCCATCTCCAACAACTCGATACTTATAAGTAATCAACCCCTCTAAACCAACAGGCCCGCGAGGTGGCATTTGCTGCGTGCTAATCCCCACTTCTGCACCGAAACCGTAGCGGAAACCGTCGGCAAATCGAGTCGAACAATTGTGATAAACTCCGGCCGCATCGACTCCATTTAAAAATGTTTCGGCGGCTTCGCTGTCTTCGGTAACAATGACATCTGTATGTCTGGAACCGTATGTATTGATATGGTTAATTGCCTCTTCCACAGAATCTACTATTTTGATTGACAAAATCAAATCGCTGTATTCTGTAGACCAATCGGTTTCTGTCGCTTCGGCAATAGTTTCGAGGATGGCGCGAGTTTTTTCGTCTCCCCGCAGTTCGACTTTTTTCTGCTGCAAAGCTGCGGCGACAGCGGGCAAGAAAACGGGGGCGATCGCACTGTGAACTAACAAAGTTTCAATGGCATTGCAGGCGGCTGGATACTGAGTTTTTGCATCTACCGAAATCTCTACGGCTTTCTGAATATCCGCCGCTTTGTCGGCGTACAAATGACAAATTCCGTCGGCGTGTCCCAACACGGGAATTCGGGTATTTTCCTGCACGAAACGCACGAAGGAATTAGAACCTCTGGGAATAATCAAATCTACATATTCATCCATTTTGAGCAGTTCGATTGTTTCTTCCCGCGTGGTGAGCAACTGCACGACTTCGGGATTAACCGCAGTTTCTGCTAATGCTTGATGTATCACTTTTGTCAAGATTTCGCAGGAACGGACTGCTTCTTTGCCGCCTTTGAGAATGACGCCGTTTCCTGATTTGATTGCCAAGGATACTATCTGAATTAAAGCTTCTGGACGCGCTTCAAAAATAATGCCTAAAACGCCCAAAGGACAGGTAATGCGCTTCAGAATTAATCCTGCATCCAATTCGCGGTGAATTTGCACGGAACCTACGGGATCTGGGAGTTTCGCAACATCTCGCACGCCCGCGATCGCACTTTTCAACTTGCTCTCATCCAACTTTAGGCGATCGTACAGCGGTTTCGCAATTCCATCCGCCTCAGCCGCCTTGCAGTCAGCCGCATTCGCCGCCAAAATATCCGGCGCGGCAGTTTCTAAAGCTTTAGCCATAGCCTCAATAGCTTGATTTTTGGCATCAGCGGATAAAACTGCCAATTTTCTAGCAGATACGCGCGTTTTTTGGGCAATTTCAATAATAGACATGGCAGTAACTTTTAAATAGTTTTGATTGTTCGGTTTTGAATTTTGAGTTTTGAATTGAATCCGCACAAATAAATTTCGGGGCGGTTTTCAGTCTTAACAATTCTAGAGGAAATTCTATATTTTTGTTGAGACCCCTTACAGCAATCCGCATTAACAGGTTAAAACAGTGAAGTATAGATAAAATCCCACGGTCATTTCCATTTGTCAATAACCTTTGGAGAGTATTATGTCATCTCACGCCCCTTTACGCAAGGCAGGGCGAGCAGCCAAAGCCGGGGTTAAACTGATACAGAAAACTGGCGGAAACCTGGTTTTAGCTTCCGGCGTCACCATCAGCCTGCTGTTTGGTATGGTGTTAGCGCTATCTTTAGCCTCTGTTTTGATTCTCAACAGTCCCGATCCAGTCGCCGGATTGGCGATCGCACTTCCGATTACCCTGATTTTTAACATCGCTGCTTTTTTCCTATCGCCTTACTTGATGGACTTAACCCAAAATTGGCTCTACAATACTCGCTGGGTTTCCCTAGCAGAAATTGAAAGCCTAAGTCCCGAAACAGCCAAAGTTATTCAGAAGGTTTGCAAGCAGAAAAAACTCTCTTCTGTGCGTTTAGGAATTATCGACGACCAAAACCCTACTGCTTTTACTTACGGTTCATTTCCAAACAGCGCTCGCTTAGTCGTCAGTCAAGGTCTTTTTACCTATTTAGACGACGATGAAATTGCCACTGTTTACGCCCACGAACTCGGTCACATCGTCCACTGGGACTTTGCAGTAATGACTTTGGCTTCGACTTTGGTGCAAATTACTTATTTAATTTACACTACAGCTCAAAGGCTGGGTCGAAGTGGTGGCGCCAAAGCTAAAGATGCGGCCGGTACGGTAGCTGCTGTTGCTTATTTGTTTTACATCGCCGGCACTTATTTATTGCTGTATTTGTCGCGGACGCGAGAATATTTTGCAGACCATTTTGCAGCCGAAACAACCGGAAATCCCAACGCTTTGTCTCGCGCTTTGGTAAAAATTGCTTACGGTATTTTGGAAGAAGGACAAAGAGCCACCGAACCCAGCCGCTTATTAGAAGGAACTCGCGCTTTAGGCATTTACGATGCGAAAGCCGCCACATCTACCGGCACTGCTTACAGGATTGCTTCGGAACCAGAAAAGATTGGGCGAGTGTTTTTGTGGGATATGTTTAATCCGTGGGGTTGGTGGATGGAGTTGAACTCGACTCACCCGCTGACTGGTAAACGAGTTCGCGCTTTGAGCACTTATGCCGAACAATTAGGCTTGGATGTTGAGTTTGATATGGGCCGGATTGTTGGCGAAGGCAACGATTTGAGCAAGCGGAGATTGTACGGCAATTTTGTGTTCGATTTACTGCTGTACAGTGCAGAAACTCTGGGCTTAGCGGTGGGTTTTGCGATCGGCATTTCGCTGTCTGCTGCAAATCCGATGATGATGGTTGCTTGTCCTTTAATCGCTTTGGGCGCGGGAATTTTGCTCAAAACTCTGGTGATGTTCCCGAATTACAAACAAGCAGAACATTTGGATGTTTTAACCTTAATGTCTGACCCTTATGCCAGTCCTTTGCGAGGTCAACCTGCGAAACTGCAAGGCGAATTAATTGGTCGCGGCGATGCGGGTTATACCTTCGGTTCTGATTTGAAATTGCAAGATAGAACGGGAATGATTTATCTGCGATATGCTTCTCGTTTTGGGCCAATTGGTAATTTTCTGTTTGGCATGAAACGGGTTGAAAGTTTGATTGGAATGGATGTTAGCGCTTTGGGTTGGTTCCGCCGGGGTGTTGCACCTTGGATGGATTTGATTCAGCTTGAAAGCGATAGCGGTACGACGGTTAAGAGTTATCACCGCTTCTGGTCTGTTGTGATGGGTATCGGTGCGATCGCGATCGGTATTGCATTTCTATTCGTGTCATTTCCAGCTTAACAGTTGACAGCACTTTACTCCTTACTACAAACTGGTTCGTAGTGAGGAATTCAGTCATCCCAAATAAACTTTAAGGACTAAAGTCCTTCCTACAAACCTCAGAATGGTTATATAGCAGTTTTCAGTTGAGTGCAGTACAGATAACGGTTAGGGACACGGCAATGCCGTGTCCCTACTATACTGGAATACGCTGTATAATCGGACATAATATCAGCTCTTGGTTAATGAAGTTACGATGCCAACATGACAGTCAAAATTGCTACAATTAGTTTGTTGTTGATAATATTAACTTTAGCAGTCAGCAACCCCAGCCAAAAACTGAGGGCTAACTTAACAAAATTGACTGCCCAAACGGAAAACAGAGAGAAAAAAAACACTGTGCAAGATATTCTCGATAACAGCGCAAAATTAGAAAAACTAGCTGGCGACTTCCAATTTATAGAAGGCCCGATTTGGCATCCAGACGGCTTTTTGCTGTTCAGCGATATTCCCGCCAATATTATCTATAAATTCGCCTCAAATCAGCAAGTTGAGGTATTTCGCCGCCCTTCGGGAAAAGCCAACGGGAATACTTTAGACAAAGAAAACCGCTTAGTTACTGCCGAACACGAAAATCGCCGCGTATCCCGCACAGAAAAGGACGGCAAAGTTATCACCTTGGCGGATAGATACGAGGGCAAGCGGCTCAACAGTCCGAACGATTTGGTTGTTAAATCCGACGGCAGCATTTATTTTACAGATCCGTCCTACGGTGTTACTAAAGAGCAGGAAGAATTGGGTTTTTACGGTGTTTACAGGCTGGAATCAGACGGGAAATTAACTCTGCTGGTTAAGGATTTGGTGCTGCCGAATGGCATTGCTTTTTCACCAGACGAGCAAAAACTTTATGTCAACAATTCGGAAGCTGGATACATTGCCGTTTTCGATGTAAAACCGGACGGAACTGTTACAAATGAGCGGCTTTTTGCGGATTTAAAAGATGCCAGTCAAGGCGGAGTTCCCGACGGTCTAAAAGTTGATGTAGAGGGGAATGTTTACAGCACAGGGCCGGGGGGAGTGTGGATTTTTTCGCCGGATGGCAAGGTTTTGGGGAAGATTCCCGTGCCTGAGACGGCGACTAATTTGGCTTGGGGAGAAAGCGATCGCAAAACGCTTTACATTACGGCAAATACAAGTCTGTATCGGATTCGCCTTAAAATTGCGGGCGTGCGGCCTGGAAAATGAGCGAAAATCGGGCGAAGTTGAAAGTAAAGTGGCATTTGCAGGCGAATCTCATATAAAGTATTTGTTTGTAGTAGTTCTTAAGCGCTGCTGCAAACTTTTATTTAAGACATTTTTTGACCAAGAATTTTTTGATGGTACCCGCCACGCGATCGATCCGTGGAATCAATCCAAAATCTCAAATCTAAAATCCTCAAGCCCCCGACTCGATCCGTGGGGTCAATCCAAAATCTCAAATCTAAAATCTAAAATCGAATGACTGCGATGTTCATAGCCCGCTTGCATAAATTTCTGACTGCGACTGTGGATGAAAAATCCCGATCGCACACAATATTTTGGTTGACTCTGAGCTTGACATTTGCCGCAGTTTATGCTATTTTAGGACTCAAGCAAGCCTTCAGCGCCGAGTATATGGTGCAAGACGATGCGAGGCAGCACGTTTTCTGGATGATGCGGTTTGTCGATCCTGAATTATTCCCCAACGATTTCATTGCTAATTACTTTCAATCTGTCGCCCCCGCAGGATACAGCACGCTCTACAAATTAGCAGCAACAGTTGGCATTCACCCGCTATTTTTTCACAAAATATTGCCGCTATTTCTCGGCTTAATCTCGACTTATTACTGTTTTGGCCTGTGTCTAGAAATGCTGCCAGTACCGATGACTGGATTTATTGCATCTTTGCTGTTAAATCAGCATATGTGGATGACTGACGATTTGGCTTCCACAACGCCAAGAGCTTTTATCTATCCGATATTTCTGGCTTTTTTATATTATTTGTCGCGCAGTTCGTTGCTGCCTTGTTTAGGGGCGATCGCCCTAATCGGACTATTCTATCCTCCTTACGCCTTGGTTGCTGCCGGAATTTTAGTTTTGCGGTTGCTATGCTGGAAAAACGGCAGTTTGCGCTTGTCGGGCGATCGAACTAATTACCTATTTTGCACTACAGGTTTGGGAGTTATTTTTTTAGTAATGCTGCCCTATGCCTTAGATAAATCTGAATTTGGCCCCACTTATACCGCAGCAGAAGCGAAGCAAATGGCCGAATTTGCTCCCGACGGCAGAAATGCTTTTTTTCGTCCCAATCCGGTAGATTTTTGGCTGACGGCTAGGGGCAGCGGGATGTTTCCCAAGTCGCTGTTTACGCCTGTAACTCACTGTGTCGGGCTGTTATTTCCGCTGCTGCTGTTTTGGCGATCGCACTTTCCTTTAGCCAAACAGATTCAAAGCAAAATTTGGCTGTTGCTTCAGCTATTTTTAGCATCCTCGGCGATGTTTTTTGCCGCTCACGCCACCATTTTTAAACTGTATCAACCAGGCCGCTATACTGCTTACAGCTTGCGATTTATTGTTGTTTTGATAAGTGCGATCGTCCTAACTTTAATTATCGATGGAGTAGGTCATTGGGCATCAAAAACCGCAACTACATTTTATTTAAAAAATCTAGTTGCACTAATTACGACAGCGATTATCGCTGTGGCAGTGGTGCTTTATCCCTGCTTTGTTGAAGACTTTCCCACAGTGGGGTATGTAGAAGGTAAAATGCCGGCTTTGTACAAATTTTTTGAGCAACAACCCAAAGATATCTTGATTGCTTCGATCGCGGCAGATACGGATCATTTGCCAACATTTAGTCAGCGTTCTGTGTTGGTGGCAAAGGAATATGCAGTGCCTTATCAGAAAGGCTACTACAGCAGATATCGGCAGCGAGTTAGCGATTTAATTGGCGCTCAGTACACTCCCGATCGAGCTGTATTGCAAAACTTCATTAATAGCTATGGAGTTGATTTTTGGATGCTCAATCGCAATGCGTTGACTCTTCAGTATTTAGAGGATTACGGCTGGCTCGATCAGTTTGATACTGCACAAGAGGCGATGCTTTCTCTCAAACAAGGAAAAATTCCCGCCTTAGCTTCAGCAATCACAAGTTGTGCTGTTTTTCAGAATGAAGTTGTAGTGGTTTTGGATGCGTCTTGTATTGTGAAATTGACTGGTAGTTAAGGCGAGGCGGAGCCTCGGGATCTGCGTTCCCAGGAAGAGCCTGGGAACTAGAAAGAACTGTTCGGATTCCTCAGCTACATTTGCTGCACGGATCTTCTGTAGGAGCGATCGCACAATGCGTTATAATTCCCATAGGAGATAATGGTGTAGCTCAATGACACAAGTTCTCGATCGCGAAATTCTCGATGGGCGAGTGGTGCTCAACGGCACTTGGGAGCAATTCAAATTAATCCAGAAGGTTTCGGAAGCTTCCCCTGGCATAAAGTTGTCCTTTTTTGCAGGTGCGATCGAGATTCTGATGCCGGGATTCCAACACGAAAATTTTTCTGAAATCATTGGTTACTTGGTGACCACTTTTCTGCTGGTACAAGGTATTAAGTTTTACCCTTCTGGTTCAATGACGCAGGAGAAGGCGGGAGAAGCTTCAACTCAAGCAGACAAATCGTTTTGTTTGGGAGAACCTAAGTTGATTCCCGATTTGTCGATCGAGGTGGTTTATACTAGCGGTGGACTGAGCAAGTTGCCAAAATATCGAGCTTTGGGCGTCCCTGAAATCTGGTTTTGGGAAGATGGCACGCTGCGGCTGTATCATCTCCGCGAAGATGGCTACCAGCAAGTAATTCAGAGTCAACTGTCAGGATTGGAAACGCTGGATATCGATTTACTAAGACGCTGCATTTTAATGGGTGAAACAGATTTGGCAGAAGCGGTTAAGGTTTTTGGGCAGGGAATCTCGACCGATCGTACATGACAGCAAGACGTTCGATTTTCCGGTGGAGGCGATCGAAAATTTAGTGGTTTTGGCAACACCTGGAAAAAATAGAATTTCCAGATCCCGGACTTCTTAAATAAGTCTGGTTCTACTGTTTCTGGGAACGAGAAATACAGTCTTTTGTAGGGATAATCCCCCTGCGATTGCCACTGCTGATGAGTGATGTTGCGGATATGGTGCAATTAAATAATCTCCTAAATCATATCGTTTCCGGTTGCACCGGAATTATATAGAGGACACGGCAGTGCCGTGTCCCTACCGCGATTAATTGTAGGGACACGGCACTGCCGTGTCCTGGCTATGGGTAATATTAATTCCGATGCTACCGGATTTGATATCAAAGGTGAATATAGATCCGGGGTCAGGTTGGTAGAGAATGAAAAGTGCATAAAAGCTCGATCGCAAATTCTATTCTTCCACAAAAACATGGCAACACTTTACGTCAACTCGACAACAGGCAGCGATTCCGCAGCCGGCAGCCAATCGGCTCCATTCAAAACCATCGCCCGCGCGATCGGCAGCGCTGCATCGGGAACTACGATTCAGCTAGCACCGGGAACTTACAGCGCAGCTAGCGGCGAAAAATTTCCCTTGGAAATTCCATCGGGAGTAAAAGTTATTGGCAATGAAGCTAACAAAGGTAGCGGCACTCTAATTCAAGGAAGCGGCAAATTTGTCAGTCCCACCGCTGCCGGTCAAAATATCACCATACTGCTAGCAACTAATTCGGAATTGCGCGGAGTGACTGTCACTAATCTCGATAGTCGCGGCACGGGAGTCTGGATTGAGTCAACTTCTCCGACTGTGGCTAACTGCACTTTCACGCTTTGCAAGCGCGAAGGTGTTTTTGCCACGGGCAACGCTACTCCTGCGATTCTCGACAACATATTTGTGGAAAACTCAGCGGCTGGCGTAATTACGGCGGGAACTGCTAAGGGAGTAATACGGCGCAATGTTTTTCAAAAGACGGGTTTCGGCATTTCTCTGCAAGCTCAGTCGGCTCCTTTTATTGCTGATAACCAAATTTTGGAAAATCGCTCCGGTATAGTTTTAGCGGGGGAATCTAAGCCGGTTTTGCGCAAGAATCGCATTGAAAAAAATACCGAAGACGGTTTGACTGCTGTGGGGAAGTCGCTGCCAGATATTGGTACGGATCAAGATTTGGGCGGCAATATTTTTCGGGATAACGGCGAATTTGATTTGCAAAATGCGACTGGGGTGAAGATTTTTGCGGTGGGAAATCAGCTCAATCCTTCGCGGGTGAAAGGTTTATTTGAGTTGGGGAATGTGACGCCCACTCCGACTCCAGCGCCGACTCCGACTCCTGGGGGGGTAAAGTTCAGCGACATCAGCACGCACTGGGCCAAGGATTTTATCGATCGCTTGGCAAAGATGAATATTATTAGCGGGTTTCCCAACGGTACTTTTAAACCTGATGAGAGTTTAACTAGGGCTCAGTACGCTGCTTTGTTGGCGAAGGCCTTTGAATTGGTGCCGCGCCGCGAGGCGACGGTTTTTAAGGATGTGGCGGCGGATTTTTGGGCGAAGGGAGCGATCGCAATTGCTAATCGAGCTGGGTTTTTGGTTGGATATCCAGACAGCACGTTTCGCCCGGAGCAGAATTTGACTAGAGCTCAGGCGATCGTATCTTTGGTAAACGGCTTGCAGTTTGTCGGCGGCAACCCCAATTCTTTGAGCGTTTATGTCGATCGAGCTCAGATTCCCAGTTTTGCCACCGACTCCATAGCAACCGCCACAGAGCGCAAAATCGTGGTCAACTATCCCGCGCGCGAAAAACTTTCCCCCGCCCGCGACATCACCCGCGGCGAGATATCCGCCCTCATCTACCAAACTCTGGTAGCCACAAAGCGGGCCGAGCCAATTAACTCTCCCTACATCGTCTAAGTCCGCTAGCATCGGAATTAATATTACTCACAGTCAGGACACGGCAGTGCCGTGTCCCTACCCCGATTAATTGTAGGGACACGGCACTGCCGTGTCCTCAGTATCATTCCGATGCAGCCGGAAACGATATCAGGTACAAAGAACCAACCCATCTCCCCTCTCCTTTGTCTCTGATTCCCCCACTCTCCCCCACACCCACTCTCCCCCCCTCCCAAGTCTTGATTTGCCAGTGCCCGAATCGTTTTATGATAAAAGATTAAGAAATTAAGCAATCTTTAAGGTTCGACTGTCAAATTATGGCTAAAATTCAATTCTCTCGGGGTATAGACGAAGATGCTGTGCCCGAAGTGCGCCTAACCCGTTCTAAAAGCGGAGACCAAGGCACTGCGACGTTTCTTTTTGAAAATCCCAAAGCTCTCAGCAGCACCAGTACCCAAGACATTACTGGAATGTACATGATCGACGAAGAAGGCGAACTCCTCACTCGCGAAGTTAAGGCTAAGTTCATCAACGGTCAGCCTGCGGGCTTGGAAGCTCTTTATCTAATGAGAAGTGCCGCAGAATGGGAACGATTTATGCGTTTCATGGAACGCTACTCGCAAGCAAACGGCTTAGGATTTAGCAAGGCATAATGGGTAGTTGGTAATTGGTAATTGGTAATTGGCCGATCGCCGGTTGCCGATTACTTACAACAAGAAAATATGACGCAAATTCCTCACCCCGACTTATCTAAAATAACCGTAAATTGCGCTATCATTACTGTTAGCGACACGCGCTCGGCTGAAACAGACAATAGCGGCTTGTTAACTAAGAGGCTGCTAAAAGATGCCGGTCACTCTGTGGTAGGTTACGCTGTTGTTAAAGATGATGCGGCAAAAATTGTATTGCAAATGCAGGCGTTGTCCCAGCGTGAAGATGTGGATGCAATCATTTTTAACGGCGGCACGGGCATCGCTCCCCGAGATACGACTTACGATGTGATGGAGAGTTTGCTCGACAGGATTTTACCGGGATTTGGGGAGATATTTCGGTTTTTGAGCTATCAAGAAATTGGTTCGAGGGCGATCGCCTCTCGTGCCGTTGCAGGCGTGTATCAAGGTAAGTTGGTCTTTTCTCTTCCGGGCTCTAGCAATGGCGTAAAACTAGCTGTGGAAAAGCTAATTTTACCGGAATTAGTTCATTTGGTGACGCAGTTGCGCGGAGGTTGAGGGCGGGAGGTATATCAATTCCGCTCTTCATCGGAATGATATAAACGGAGGACACGGCAATGCCGTGTCCCTACAATCGATCGCGGTAGGGACACGGCATTGCCGTGTCCGACCTATCATAAGGAGTGCAGCCGGAATTGATTATCAAAGATCGATCGAGCTTTTACTCGATCGACCGCCTTGCACTAAGTTAATTAAAACTGAGATATTGCACGATTCTCAATTAGCTTTTTACGAACAGGCAAGATGCCTGTTCCACAAGAAATCCACTCTTTGTGGAACGGGCATCTTGCCCGTTATTGAGAATGGTGCAAGATGTGAGTTAAAACTTACGCTCAGAAACCCAGTTTCTAGCCTACCGTCGATCGACCGCAGATAAATTTCAGGGTGCCAACGGTCGATCGAGGAATTCGCAATATGTCAAAATACACTAGAAATATTGTGTATCGCCAGTTTTGCAATGACGCTGCCTACCGGATCTCGTTCTCCTGCTTTGTTCCAAACGCTTTCGCTGGTAGCTGACCCGATCGCATTTTTCGATCGCTCCTGGGCCAAATACGGCGATACCTTTACCGCCCGCGTGTTGGGGCCCGCTTCGCCCCCCGTGGTGTTTCTGGGCAGTCCAGAAGCCATTCAGGCGGTGTTTAAGACGTTAGCCGATGCCTTTGAGTTTGGCAAAGTGACCAACGTATTTCGCCCGCTGGTGGGAAATGAATCCCTAATTATGAATGAAGGGCCGCGACATCTGCGACAGCGACAGCTATTAATGCCCGCGCTGCATCGGGAACAGTTGCACAGTCAAGGGCATTTGATTGTTGATTTGACGCAAAAGCGGACGATCGACTGGAAAGCTGGAGATGCGATCGCAGTGCGGCAAGAAATGTCAGAAATTTCGCTGCAAGTAATCTTGCAAGTCGTGTTTGGATTAGTGCCGGGAGAGCGCTACGAACGCCTGAAACAATTGCTCAGCAAGCTTTTAGAGGCGATTACCTCTGAGCTGTACTCGATGCAATTTTTCTTTGAACCGTTGCAGCAAAATTTGGGTTCTTGGAGTCCGTGGGGTCATTTTTTGCAGCAGATGGCGGAGATTGACTCGCTGATTTATGCGGAAATTGCCGAGAGGCGATCGCATTCTCTCGATTCGTCTCGCACGGATATTCTGTCAGTCTTGATGATGGCCCGCGACGACACCGGCGAATCCATCGGCGATCGAGAATTGCGCGATCAGTTGATGACGCTGTTGTTGTTGGGACATGAAACCACTGGATCGGCATTGACTTGGGCGTTTTACTGGCTGCATCAGTTTCCCGAATGTCTCGCTAGATTGCGGAAGGAATTGGATGAATTGGGCGAGAATCCCGATCCGATAGCGCTTTCGCAGTCGCCCTACTTAACAGCAGTCTGCAAGGAAGCGCTGCGGATTTATCCGATCGCGTTAATTTCGCAGCCGCGCAAGGTGAAACGGACGATCGAACTCGAAGGCTATACATATCAACCGGGAACGATTTTAATCCCCTGTGTCTATTTGGCGCACCGTCGCCCTGAAACCTACGAAAATCCCGCTCAATTTCATCCCGATCGCTTTTTAGAGCGCAAGTTTTCCGCCTCTGAATTTTTACCGTTTGGAGGCGGGAGTCGAAGCTGCATCGGGATGGCGTTATCGATGTTTGAAATGAAGCTCGTTTTAGCCACGGTGCTGTCTTCGCGTGAGTTTGTATCGAATATCGATCGGCCAATTCGTCCCGCCCGCCGGGGAATCACCTTTGTGCCGCCGGATAGATTTCGATTAACGGTTGTGGGCGATCGGCGTTAGATTCATTTCAGTAAAACGCCGTGTCAAGCAAGATATATTATTCGATGAAAATCCCCGCAACTTTGTCTCCATTCATCGTCATGTGTACCACAAATTCATCTCCATCATCTTCAAAACTCAGCTTCCACAAATAAACCTGACAATTACCTTGTTTTAGCTCACCAAAATAATTAATTGAATATCCCTTTTGCAGGCGTGAAGCGAGCTGCTCGCTAACATCGTCAAACATTTTTTGTGTAATGCTCGTTTTGTAGCCTGCATCGCCCACTGTGGTAAAAAGCTCGTAGTTTTTCGTTGCAGTGGCATCCAAAATAACCTGCAAACAATCGAGGATGTTTTGAGAGGGGGGCTGTCGGGTTCATGAAGATGTCCTTGTTTTAGGATGCTATCAAAATCTTCTAGCTCAGACTGCTGTCTAACTGTTAATTCTACCGCTAGTGCGATCGAATCCAGTTTTGGAGCGTCATTGACCGCCAACACCATCCGCTTAGCTCAGCCACTACGATCGCTTTTTCCTTCTCCCAGATCCAGCCCTGTTAGTAGATTGGAGCGATTTTTGCTTTTGCAATCATTTTAGGCTTGACATCTGTAACCTCATAGGTTACATTAGTAAAGTAATCTCAAAGGTTACAAAAACTTTTAATTAATATATATAAGTGCTATGAACTGGATATTCAGCCTTGATTGAAGGATTATTTCACATGATACAAACTTTTAAAAATAAAGCATTAGAAAGATTATTGAGGGAAGGTAATGCAAAAGGAATTCCTAAAGAACTTGAAAAAAGGACAAGAGCAAGACTTGAAGTAATAGATACAGCAATAATTATAGATGATATTAGAATACCAGGCTATGATTTACACGAGCTTAAAGGTGATAGACAGGGAACTTGGTCAATAAAGGTATCAGGTAACTGGCGTATAACTTTTACATTTCAGGATAACAACGCATACGATATAGATATCGAAGATTATCACTAGCCCATAAAACAAAATCTAAAAATTTAACTTCAAGCGTAAGGAGAATTACATGAAAGACATACAAAACATTATTCAAGGGAGGAAAGTAAGACCAGTACATCCGGGCGAGGTCATTTCAGATGTACTTGAAGATATTGAAATGACTCAAACCAGGTTTGCTGAGATACTTGGTGTATCCCGCCGTAGTGTCAACGAAATTGTTTTAGGTCAAAGACCAATTACAGTAGATATGGCAATTCGGATTGGGAAAGCGTTGGGGAATGGCCCTCAACTGTGGCTTAATCTTCAGCAAAAAGTTGATATTTGGGATGCAGTGCAAAAACACAGTGAAGAGTACGAAAAAGTATCTACGGTAGCATAGCGCGATATGTTAATCTCAGATTTAAAAAGTCCGGCGGTTGAAACCGCTTTGGGGGTGAAAATCGAATGTGCTGGCGCTCAGCATTCGATTTTCACCCCCAACTATACAAACGAAGTCCGCCTCCGCAGACTAAGAGATAAAATGTGACATTTCTTTGTGCGATTTTACTGAAGTGGAAGAAACACGTCTGTAATCGCCTCATGTTCTGGTACATCAGGGAAAAAGCTGACTCTCTGGAAATACAGTGGAAAGTCTCGCGGTTCTTCTTTGCTTAGCGGGAGCCATTCCGAATACAAATACCTGACGCTCTCACCGATATTGTCGTCGGAGCCTATGTGCCGCAATACAGCGCATCTACCGCCGGGAATTGTTTTTTCTACAACCCCAAATGAGTTTTCAGTCACATCGCGTTGAGTTGACGCGCAGATGTCCAAGCGATAATCATCAGGTGAGGTTTCGGCTGGATTGTCGTAGAGAATATTGAAAGTAGCGCTGACTTTGGGTGATAGATTGTTCTGCTTTCGCCATTCGATAAACTTGCGTATTGAGTGCTCTATGAGATTTGGGTCGCCACGGTGTTCAAGCACGGCAACTTTGGTGTCTTTAAAGGTGCTTAACTTGACTTGTGCGGGGTAATTTTCTGGTTTCATGTGGTTGATTCTTAAGTCACTTAATGGTTGGTAAATCGAGTGCCAAGTATCCCACTGCGGTTGCTTTCTGAACTCGGAAGGGGTCTGCCCTATGCTCTTCTTGAATGCGCGCGCGAAAGATTCAGGGCTTTCATAACCATTTGCCAGCGCGATATCAACGATCTGATTGCGATCGCGAAATGCGAGTTGATAAGAAGCGCGCTTCAAGCGATTGAGCTGGACGTATTTGTATACGCTAACCCCGAAAAGCTCAGAGAACTGCCTGTGAAAATGATACTTCGAGAATGCAGCAACGTTGCTGAGCCGATCGACAGTAAGGTCATCGTCCAGATGAGCATCAATGTACTCAAGCACCTTGCGGAATCTAGCGTGATAGGTAGCAACAGTTGCTGTAGTCAATGAAGTTTCCTCCTCGGCCTATATATAAGCTATCGCCTTAACATCAAAGAAGCCTGACAGAAGTTGCTCAATTCTTCATAACCAATTTATTTATAATTTTGTATTTCCGGGCGACTGGAATAATTTAACTGTTTTTCATTGCACCGCAGTTGCGGTCTAATACACTTGTTAAGCATCATCGACCGCAAACATTTTTCAAACATCAAACCTGACTGTTTATTGCCTCAGCAACAATAGTGCGGTGTCGGACTGTATTGCAAGTAATTGTCGGCTGGGCAAAACCAGAATCAACTAAAGCTTGCTCAATATCCAACCCAAAATACTGATCCAAATAAGGCTCCGTACTCTTGAGCAAAGTCAAAATATAAGGAGGCATTTTGGCATAAACTTCCGACTGAGGATTCATATCCATAATTGTCAAATGTCCGCCAACACGCAGCAAACGCCTCGCTTCCCGGAATATTTCTCTAGTAGCTTTCTGTGGCAATTCGTGACAAACTAAACAAATAGAAACTAAATCAAAAGCAGCCGCCGGTAAACCAGTAGATTCAGCAGCAGCGTGAACCCAAGTCGGAGATTTTTGATGTAAAGATTCAGATTCTCGCTGTTGGGAACGGTATTTAGCAACTGCTAAAAAATAAGGCGACAACTCTACCCCAGTCATCTTCGCTTCCGGGTAAACCTCCCCAAGGGCAAAGGTACTCATTCCCACACTGCATCCCAAATCTACAATATCCTGCGGTGAAGAAGCAATTTGAGATTTGATGACTTCGTGATAGCTGGCGCGGAGTTTAGCATCGCCTTCTGCACCCGCTTCCGGCCAAATTCCCGCGTGAACTGTACGGGCGGCAACTTCTACTTCTGTAGCAGCTTCCCAACTCATATTACCTTTTTCGTAAGCGTGGAATGAAGTTAGATAATATTTCGGGTAAACAAGATCGGGATTTTGGACGCTGAGCAATTCTGCATCCCAATTTCGAGCTAAAAGTGCTTGGGATTCTTGTCGCCAATGCACTCCAATTTTTTCGGCTCTTGTTATCATCATTTCCCGCGCTTGGTGCTTGGCTATATTAGCCAAAGGCTTGATGGAAAGTACGCCGTTTACTAAGCGCGAGGCTAATCCGGGAGTTTTGTTAACTGCAACAGTCATATTTTATGTTTTTTTATTTTGCGCCATTTATTTTAACACCTTTGGGCGCTTTTGAGTTGGTCAATATAATCAAACTTAACTTGGCGATCGCGAGTGAAATGCAAATGTTTTGGGAAAAAGACTTTTTTTTATGAACCACAGAGGGCGCCAGAGAACGCAGAGGAGCGAGAAGAGAGCAAAGACAAGAGTAGGGTAAAACTGGCTCTGATACTGTAATATTTATTTGTACCTACCTACTTCGTTCGGGGGAATTCACCCGGAATCGGGAATCGGATTTGCCGAAGATGGAGTATTTGATAGAACACTTTAAATCGGGCTATTTAGGAGTTTGTGGTGAGCAAATCTATTGTTGAATTGGTTGACAATTTGCCCTCTTCTGGGATTACTGTGATGATGCTAAAATCCCTGGATTTTGTGGTTCCGGGCGAGTGGAATAATCTCACGGGTTTTGATAATACTATTCAAGCGGTGACAGGGGAAACAAAGCGCACATTTGTTCGGAAAATTCGCGATCGCGCGATCGAGCTTTACGCTAACCCCAACGAGCCATATCAAGGCGCAGTCAGGCTTTACCAGTTAGCAGACAGCGCCGACAGTGCGTTAGGTGCAACGGCTATGGCGAATAAAATCGGCGAAAAAATCGGCTTTCTCTCCTTCATAAGCCGCCTCACTCCCAAAGCTGACACAACTCAAACGATCGACTTGTGCGTCAAAGTGGCGATCGAGCTAATTGCCTTCTGCAAACTTAACAATATTTCCCTTGACAATGTGGGAAGCTTTGGTAATTATTTATCTCATTACAAAGGCGAATCTCTGATGCGGATGGCTGCTTTAGTTTGTGCTGACGGTTTAATTCCCCTTGGCCCGGACTTCATTCGAGTAGCGCAAAATACCCTAGGTGGCTTGAATCCTTCAGCCTTGCAGCAAAACTCAACATTCCAAAATATCAGCAACCTAATTCCCGGCACAAATAATGCAGCAAAATTTGGATTTGTGACAGCAACTTTCGCCTCAGCCCAAGGTTGGATGAACAATTTAGTACAGTCTCGCGGCTTAACTCCCGCCACAGTTTTAGGCAATCTCAAGCAATACGTTGATGTTACTGATGACAAATTGGATTATGTCGCCGCGTTTTTAGACATGACTACCAATTATTACGAACATACGGGAATTCAGACGGTTGCTCGCCAATTGATCGATCGAGCTTATGCTGAAATAGCCTCTGGCAGATACTAGAAAAGTCGTTCTCAGGTGAGGGAACAGATCGAGGCAGAGCATGGTAACGAGGGAACTTGTTAGGTTCGCGTTTGCCATGCTGTTGAGTCTCTGCGACCGTGAAAAATGGCGGTCACTATCACTCGGCTTGATACAATGCGATAATACACAGCATAGGGAAAGCGACGCACCACCGATCGCCGAACATCGCGATAGACAACTGGATAGGACTCCGGCATCTGGCAAATTCGATCGAGCATTTCGTCAATACAGTCTAAAAACTCGTCACCAAGTCCTAGTTCCTGACTTTCATACCATGTGTATGCTTCATCAACTTCTTCACGAACTTCTGGACGGAAAACTAACGCATAATTCATAGTTTATTTTCGTGCTTTGACTGAAGCTTTAACTTCTTCCCAAGTCAGCACATTATCAGGATTTGCTTCAGAATCATCAATTCGGCGATCGAGTTCCTGCTTTTGAAAGTCTGTCAGGTCTGGGTGAACTTGTTCTGCCGCTATACTGTCTAAGATTGCTTGTACAAGACGAATCCGATCTTGAACGCTGAGGGCGACGATCTGATTTAAAGTGTCTGTGAAATCCATAAATTTGAGTTAAGCGCCAAGGACTTAGTAGATTATTATAACTCAAAACCAAGATCGAGGCAGAGCCTCTGGATCTGCGTTCCCAGGCAGAGCCTGGAAGGGAACAAACTTCGCAATGTGAGTTAAAATAAGCAGATTATGTTTAGCAAACCTCTTTTAATCGCATTGTGAAAAACAAATCGCTTCCTTCATCCGTAACAGTCAAGCTCGGCAAATTTGTCTGGACATCAATGTGGCAATTAATGATGTCAAAACTAGCGCCGCCCGATCGCACGGGAGCATACATTCGCCCCAGCAGCACTTTCCGCAACTTTGTCAGCACAGAAGCAGACAACCCTCACGGGCCCGCCACAGCACGATATCGCCTCTTCGTGGGTAAAGGGTGCCCTTGGGCGCACCGCACTCTGGTGACGAGGGCGCTCAAAGGGCTTGAAGATGCGATATCCGTGTCTGTTGTCTATCCCTCTGAAGGGGGAATGTGGGTGCTGGAGTCGGAGACTTTTGGCTGCAACACGATGCCGGAAATTTACCAGTTGGCTTTACCGGGCTATCAGGGGCGGTGTACGGTGCCGGTGCTTTGGGATGACTCGAAAAAGGCGATCGTCAATAACGAAAGTTCGGAAATTATTGTGATGCTAAACTCGGAGTTTAACGAGTTTGCTAGCAATCCTGAAATCGATCTTTATCCTCTGGATTTGCGAGAACAAATTGACGAGTGGAATCAGAAGATTTACCAATCGGTGAATAACGGCGTTTATCGCTGCGGTTTCGCGCAATCTCAAGCTGCTTATGACTCGGCTTGCAGTGAATTGTTTGCTGTTTTAGACGAGATCGATCACTCGCTGTTGAGGAGTCGTTACCTGTGTGGCGATCGGGTGACTTTAGCAGACGTGCGGCTGTTTACTACTCTATTCCGTTTTGATGCTGTTTACTACAGCTTGTTCAAATGCAATGTGCGCCGCATTCAGGATTACGAGCATTTGGGAGCCTACCTGCGCGATTTGTACCAGTTACCGGGAGTTGCTGGCACTTGCGATTTGGAGGCTGTGAAGCGCGATTATTACGGCAATTTGTTCCCGCTGAATCCCGGCTGTATCATTCCGGCTGGGCCCGATGTGGGGAATTTGCTCAAATCTCACGATCGCGCAGGAGTCAGAAACCGGGTTTCTTAACAAAATCGGGCGTGAAGATGCCAGAATAATCGCACAAACCCGGTTTCTTGGATGCTTGGGCGGACTCGATCTTATTCGGGAATGTCACTTGTTGGCTGGCTTACTTCTTCGTGTTCAACTTCAAAATTAATTCGTTCGTAAATCTCTCTCAGCGGCATTTGAAATTCTACGGATTCTAGGGTTAATACAGATTCGTCTGAATCATATTCTGTTAATACCCATTTACTATTAGAATTTTTAGCAAATTGTTCGATGTGATAGCTATATTGGTCAATTAAAATGTATTCTCGAAATTCCGGGATTGAGCGATAAGCGAGAAATTTGCCACCTCGATCGTAGTCTTTGGTTGAATTGGACAAAACCTCAATAATTACCAGAGGATTTGTTACAATTGTTTTGTTCTTTTCTTGATAGAGTGGTTCTCCTTGAATCACCATGATATCGGGATAGACGTAGCGGCGAGTTAGGGGTATCCACAGGCGCACGTCGCTAGTAAATAATCTGTAATCTTTGCCGCGTAAGCCAAATTTTAAGTTCGCAATCAAGTTAATGATTATGCTGTTGTGGTTGGTTGTTCCGCCTGTCATTGGTACGATCTCCCCATCATGGTATTCACTTTTGTCGATCGCAGCTTCTTCTAAGGCCAGATATTCCTCTGGCGTGTAGTAGCGTTTCTCAGTCTGCTGCTTCTTTTCGATGGCTGGTTTTTCTTGGGTTTGCATTGTCATTCCCTTCTGCTCTCAAGTGATTTTATGATAACATGAAATAAATTATGTAGATGGCGCGATCGCGCCAGGATTCAGAAACCGGGTTTCTTAACTAAATCTCGGTTACGATGCAAAAATTATCGCAGAAACCCGGTTTCTTGGATTAGAGTCGATATTATTAATGCCAACTATAAAACTGCCGTATTCTTGATAATTAACTACTCCTAAACAGTCATATCTTCAAATAAGATAGGTTCAATTCGCTTCAATACTTCCTTAACTAAATCTTCTGGACATTCACCAATCAAACTTGCTTGCCTTGAGCGATAATCTTGCATAACGCAGTTGATCTGTCATAATTACACCTGTAACCACTTCACCTTCGGGAATGGGAACATAAAACGGATTTTTGCGTTGTGTGGTGCTAATTGGACACACAAACACAAACCCCATTTTTCGGTTAAATTTAGTTTGACTTACAACCAGTGCAGGTCGAATACCCATTTGTTCGTGTCCTGCTTGAGGATCGAAATTGAGGCGAATAAAATGACCTCGTTCGGGGATATAGTTTACCAAACTTCTTCTCCTTCTGGTTTTCCCCAAAAGATTTCTTCGCTGGGTTCTATTTCGCCTGCCAATAATTCATCTAGGGTATATTTTGAAATTTTATTATTTACAGGATCAATGACCATTTTTCCATTTTCTATATATACTGCAAATTACTGAATCATCTGCTTTCAGGTTGAAAAATTTTACAATGTAGTCCGGTATTGGCAAAGCCAAGGAATTACCCAAGTTGCTGATGTGTATTTTTGCTGTCATACATTGGCGATTTTAACGCTCAGGTTTATCTATTCTAACAGCTAGATATAGAGCGCATACCAGATTTAGTTTTGTAAATATTTTCGTTTTGGGGCGGGTCTGTGAAACCGGGTTTCTTACCCAAATCTCGGTAGGATGCCAAAATTATCGCAGAAACCGGTTTCTTGGATTAGGCGCGCTCGCGCAGGGTTCAGAAACCGGGTTTCGTAACAAAATCTCGGTAAGTAGTTAAGCAAAATTAATTACATAATTATCTCCAAATTCTTTAATAATTCTTTCTACAGATGAAACAAGAGATTGCCAGCTAGAGTAGGCATCTATTTCGAGCCATTGATATTTTATAAACC